>CAZOIX010000531.1:0-3857 GCA_964579685.1 uncultured Mycobacterium sp. | reverse complement strand
GCCCTGTACTGCGAGCCGGGTGGTGGCCTGGTGACCCAGTACGACATGAAAGACGTGGAGGGCGTCGGCCTGGTGAAGTTCGACTTCCTGGGGCTGAGAACGCTGACCATCATCGACCGGGCCATGGCCAGCATCAACGCGGTGCGCGCGCTGGCGGGTGTCGGCGAGGCACGCCCGTCGACCGTCGGCATCGTCCTTGCCGCGCTCAGCCTGGTCGTCATGCCTGCGCTCTCGTTGACCCAACGCCGCGCCGGTCGAGAACTCGGTTCGTCCTCCGCGGTGGCCGACTCGAAGCAGACGCTGTTGTGCACCTATCTGTCCGCGATCCTGCTTGCCGGCCTCGTCGCCAACAGCGCGCTGGGCTGGTCGTGGGCGGACCCCGTCGCCGCGCTGGGCATCGCCGGGATCGCGGTGCGCGAGGGGCGCAACGCCTGGCGCGGGGATCCGTGCTGCTCGTGAACATTCAGGAAGGATCCGGCATGCCCATCGTCGCGCTCGTGCTCTTCGCGGTGTTCGCCGCGCTCGGATTCGGTTGGCGCAGCTGGGAACAACGCCGACGAACCGGATCCACCGGATTCCACGGCATCACGGGCCGCCCAGGTTCGATCGAATGGTCGGCCGGAGTGGGATTCATCGTCTCGATGGGGGTGGCGGTCTTCGCGCCGATCCTGCAGCTGCTCGGGGTGGTGTCGCCGGTTGGCTTCCTGCACGCACCCTGGATCCAGATCACCGGCGGCGTGATCGCGGTGATCGGCATCGCCGCCACCGTCTATGCCCAACTCGACATGGGTGACTCCTGGCGGATCGGCGTTGACTCCAGCGAGACGACGACGCTGGTGCGCACCGGTGTGTTCGGCTGGGTACGCAACCCGATCTTCACCGCGATGATGGCGTTCGGTTTCGGCTTCGCGCTGCTGACCCCGAACCCGGTGGCACTCACCGGTTTCGTGCTCCTCGTTGCCACGATCGAGGCGCAGGTCCGCGCGGTCGAGGAGCCCTACCTGCAGACCACCCACGGCGACGCGTACCGCGACTACCGCGCCGGCGTCGGCCGGTTCTTCCCCGGTGTGGGACGCGCTTAGTCTTCGGGAACGTCGCGTTCGATCTCGTCGAGCCAGATGCGCGCCGACATATCCGACGGTGCCCGCCAGTCACCACGAGGCGACAACGATCCGCCGTGCGAGACCTTCGGCCCGTTGGGCATGGCCGACCTCTTGAACTGGGCGAACGAGTAGTAGCGCTGCGCGAATACCTGCAGCCAGTGGCGAATCTCCTTGAGCGAGTATGCCGGCCGGCTGTTCTCCGGGAATCCGGCCGGCCAGTCGCCGCGCTCGGGGTCACTCCACGCGTGCCACGCCAGAAACGCGATCTTCGAGGGCCGGAACCCGTACCGGAGCACGCTGAACAGCGAGAAGTCCTGCAGCACATATGGCCCCACCTTGGCCTCGCTGCTCTGGATCTCCTCGTCCTCGCCGGTGGGGACCAGCTCAGGCGTGATTTCGGTGTCGAGCACCGACTGCAGCACCTCGTTGACGGCGTCGTCGAACTCCCTCGACGAGATGACCCAGCGGATCAGATGCTGGATCAACGTCTTGGGCACACCGCCGTTGACGTTGTAGTGCGACATCTGGTCGCCGACACCGTAGGTGGACCAGCCAAGGGCCAGCTCCGAGAGATCGCCTGTGCCGAGGACGATTCCGCCGCGCTGATTGGCAAGGCGGAACAGGTAGTCGGTGCGAAGACCCGCCTGCACGTTCTCGAAGGTGACGTCGTATACCGTCTCGCCCCGCGCAAACGGGTGGTCCATCTCCTTGAGCATCAGCTCCGCAGTCGACTTGATGTCGATCTCGGAGAATGTGGCGCCGAGCGCATGCGCGAGTCGGGTCGCATTGGCCTTGGTGCGCTCACCGGTCGCGAAGCCCGGAAGCGTGAACGCCAGAATGTCGCTGCGCGGTCGGCCTTCTCGATCCATCGCGCGGGCGGCGACGATCAGCGCATGCGTCGAGTCGAGTCCGCCGGAGAGCCCGAGCACCACCTTCGGGAAGTCCAGCGCACGCAGACGCTGTTCCAGCCCGGCGACCTGAATGTTGTAGGCCTCATAGCAATCCTGTTGCAGCCGTGACGGATCCGCGGGAACGAACGGAAACCGCTCGACGTCCCGCAACAGGCCGATGTCGCCCCCTGGCGGATCGAGCACGAACTCCACTCGCCGGTACGACTCTGCCGTGATGTCGTGGTGGATGCGATTGTCGTCGAAGGTGCCCATCCGCAGCCGTTCGGACCGCAGCAGTTCGAGGTCGACGTCGGCCACCGACCTTCGCTCTCCCCGCGGGAAACGTTCGGACTGCGCGAGGCAAACGCCGTTCTCCCACACCATCGTCTGGCCGTCCCAGGCGAGGTCCGTGGTGGATTCGCCTTCGCCCGCCGCGGCGTAGACGTATGCGGCCAGGCACCGCGCCGACGCCGAGCGAGCCAGCAGGCGGCGGTCGTCGGCGCGGCCGATCGTGATGGGGCTGCCGGACAAGTTGGCCAGCACGGTCGCACCCGCCAGCGCGGCCTCCGCGCTCGGCGGCACCGGCACGAACATGTCCTCGCAGATTTCGACGTGCAGGACGAAGCCGGGCACATCGGTCGCGGCGAACAACAGATCGGCACCGAACGGCACATCGGAATCACCCAGCCGGATCGTGCCGCGCACGAGGTCGCCCGCCGCCATCTGGCGGCGCTCGTAGAACTCCCGGTAGGTCGGCAGGTACGACTTGGGGGCGACACCGAGTACACGGCCGCGGTGGATCACGACAGCGGTGTTGTAGATGCGATGGCCGTAGCGCAGTGGAGCACCGACGACCAAGCCGGGCATCAATTCGGCCGAGGCGGCAACGACGTCCGACAACGCGTCCTCGACCGCGTCGAGCAGCGTGTCCTGCAGCAGGATGTCCTCGAGCGCATACCCGGACAGCGTGAGCTCCGGGAACACCGCCAGCGCCACGCTGTCCTCGTGGCACGCACGCGCGATCCTGCGCACCGACTCCGCGTTGGCCGCGGGGTCGGCGAGGGTCGTGTGGTGCGTGCAGGCAGCGACGCGGACGAAGCCCTGCCCGTACACCGAGTAGAAGTCCATCACCTGCCATTGTCTCCCGGGGAAGGTCAAGATCCGGTGACGGGGTACATACGGGCTGGTCACCGAGTTGGGCGCCCGATTCGCGTGGCGCAGGACAGCTGGGCGATCGCGACCTTGTGTTGGCTTGCAGTTCGCCCGTATGCACCACGGCGGATTCGGCGATTTTTCCTGCGTCGCGCATCGTGAGTCGCCTGTATCCATCATCGCGCGCAATCCTGGAGGAATCGTGAATAAGCTTGCCGTGCAACGTCAGTCGCGCCCATTGCTCCCCGAGCTGTCCGAGCTCTTCAACGGCTTTCCGACGTTCGCCAATTTGCCTTCGATCGCCGCTCTGCGTCCGTTCTTCGACAACAATCTCCTGCGCCTGGAGGACGAGAACCGCGAAGGCCTCTACCTGATCCGCGCCGAGCTCCCGGGTGTCGATCCGATCGAGGACATCGAGGTCACCGTCCGTGACGGACAGCTGACCATCAAGGCCGAGCGGTCCCAGACAGCCGAAACCAACGGCCGTTCGGAGTTCTCGTACGGCTCCTTCACCCGCACGATCGTGCTGCCCGTCGCCGCCGACGAGGACGAGATCAACGCCACCTACGATCGCGGCATCCTGACGGTCGCGGTGCCCCTGACGGCGGCCGAGTCGACCGACAAGCACGTCGAGGTCATCGAGACGATCCTCGTCGACGAGGACGAGGATGACGACGAGGCCGACGAGGACGAGGATGACGACGAGGCCGAC
>CAZOIX010000530.1:0-3858 GCA_964579685.1 uncultured Mycobacterium sp. | reverse complement strand
CCCATGAACTCCGCTACCTAGATGTATCTGTGCACTTCCATGCACCACGCCTGTCTGTGCACTCCGTGCACGTGACTCGACCTGTCACCTTACCTGGGCGGCCCAGGTAAGCGAAACACGGGGGACGGTGGTCGAGCGCCGGCCGATACTCGATCGAAGAAATCAGCCTGCGTCGAAGTACGAGCTTTCGAGCATGTCGTGCACGGCCTTGGCGTGCACGCGGAATGAGCGGCCGACACGCACCGCGGGCAGCTCTCCGTTGTGCACCAATCGATATACCGTCATCTTGCTGACCCGCATCAGACTGGCCACTTCCGCGACGGTGAGAAATTGAGCACGCGGCGGCTGGCCGTCGGCAGCGCTGTTGTCCCGCTTGCCGCTCGCCGAATCGCGCCCCGATGGCCCGTTCATAGACGTCATCGCAACCCATTCAGTTCAGGCGCGAGCAGTTCCAGCAGCTTCCCCACCGCTGGCACCCACTCGTGCTTACACGAGGAGAATAGCGTGGCGTATGGGGTTACTGCGACGGGTGTGGGCTAATCAATTTGAATTGATTGAACTACTCCCATGTAATTCCTAGCTGCTCAGACCGTGTTTTTGCGGCCTCCACCGCCGCTGCGACGGCCGCCCGCAAACCGCCCCTCTCGAGTTCTCGCAGACCAGCGGCGGTGGTACCCCCGGGTGAGGTAACTGTGCCGCGCAGCTGCGCGGCGGTGGTGTCGATCGCGGCACCCAGCGCCACACCGCCTGCCGGCTGGGCCTCATCGAGCCGCTCCAGCAGCATCGCTGCCGAACCTGCCATTGTTTGCACGACGAGATTGGTCGCCACCGACCGCGGCAGGCCCGCCGCCACACCCGCGTCCACCAACGCCTCGACCATCAGGAAGAAGTACGCCGGTCCCGACCCCGATACGGCGGTGACGGCGTCGAGTTGCGATTCGGGCACGGTGAGCACACCGCCGACCGCGTCGAAGATCAACGACACCTCCTTGAGGTGCTCCGCGGTCGCGACCCGGCCGGGCGCCAACGCACTCACGCCGCCGCCGACGACGACCGGGGCGTTGGGCATCACCCGGACGACGGGCGATCCGGCAGGCAGCTTGTTCTCGTAGAAGGCCGCCGTGACGCCCGCCGCGACGGTCCCGAAAACTTTGTCGGCCGTATCGGTTTCGGCCTTGGCCGCGGCATCGGCGATCTCGGCGACCAGACCCTCGACGTCGAAAGGTTTCACCGCGACGATGACGTACGTCGCGGTGTCGACCGCATCGCCCACCGAGGTGACCAGCACGGAGTACGTCTCGGCAAGGTACTTCGCGCGGTCGGGGTGCTTCTCGGCGACCACGAGGTCCTTCACCTGCCGTCCGGCGCGCAGCAAGCCGGACAGCAGTGCCTCACCGATACTTCCGCCGCCGATGATCGCGATTCTGGCCATGCGCGCAAGCATTGCAGACGCCGCGAGCGATTACTGCGGGGGCGGTACCAGCGCCAGCTGGCGGCTCTGCACGATGATGCGACCTTCGCAGTCGACGACGATGTGATCCTCGTCGAACCAGTCCTGGCCGATCTGCACGGTCGTGCACATGACCCGCAGCCAGCCATCGGCCGGAAAGGCCCGCAGATAGGCGGTCAGCTGCACGGTGGGCGCCCATCCGAACCGGTTGACCCCGAACGTCACCGGAGCCGAGACGTCGCCGCACAAGAGCGCGAAAAGCACGTCAGGGGCCACCCCTTTGGGGCGCACCCAGTACTCGATCACCGGCGGGCCGCCGTCTGATCGAGGCGCCATGGTGGTCAGCGACGGACGGATATCGCAACCGTGCGCGAGGTGGACGATGTCCGCCATGCGGTGGCCAGGCCCGATCGCTTCGAGCCCGGGCGGCGGTTCGGGCTGCATCAGGGCGATCACCGGGTTCACGGACAGTAACGGCGGTACGTGATGCTCGGGCTGTCCGAGCGTCACCGACGCGCGCACGGCCGTACGGTCGCCCTGACTCAGCTCGACGTCGACCAGGCTGACACGACGGCCTCGTTTGCGCACCGTGGCCACGGCCCGCATCGGGCCGGGGTCAGGCGCCCACAGAAAATTCCCCGAGATCGCGATGGGCGCAACGTCTTGGCCGTGCTCGGTGCGCGCGGCATTCGCGCACAGCGCCAGCATCGCCCCGCCGTGCACTTTCTCGCCGATGGTCCAGTGCTCGTTCAGCACACCCTCGTAGACGCCGTCACCGACATCCGTCAGCGCCATCGCATCGGTGAACAGGGTCGAGCTCGGCATGGGGTTCCTCACTCCGTCAGCGCAGCAGGTTTTCGCGAGCGAACTGCAGCGACTCGGCGAGCAGCGCCTCGCGTTCACCGGCCGAGCGCGCTCCCGATGTGGTGACCTCGAGGATGACGTGCCCGGCGAAACTGCTGGCCGCGAGCATCTCGCAGACCTCGACCGTCGGCTGGGTGCCGCGACCGGGGACCAGATGTTCGTCTGTCGACGCGCCACTGCCGTCGCACAGATGCAGGTGCACCAGTCCGTCACCCATCCTGCGCGCCATGTCGAGCGCGTCGGTGCCCGCGGTCGCGGTGTGCGACAGATCGAGTGTGTAATGCGCGTGATTACCGTCCAGCGGGTCGTAGGAGGGCGCGAACGCCGAGATACCCGGTCCCGGCTTACCCCCGCGCTTGCGCATCCGCTCGATGGACGTCTGGCCGGCGCCGAAGAACCGGTCGGCGCGGAACGGGAACATGTTCTCCACCGCCACCATCACGTCGCTGGCCGCCTCGAGTTCGGCGACCTGCTCGGTGAACCCTTCGGCATACCGGCGCTGCCACCGGAACGGTGGATGGACCACCACCGTGTCGGCACCGAGTTGTTCGGCGGCGCGCACACTGCGCTCCAGTTTGGGGATCGGATTGGCCCCCCACACCCGCTGCGAGATCAGCAGGCAGGGTGCGTGCACCGACAGCACGGGCATCTCGTACCGCTGGGACAGCTCGGCGATCGCGTCGACATCCTGGGAGACGGTCTCGGCCCACACCATCAATTCGACGCCGTCGTAGCCGAGCGTCGCCGCGTACTCGAAGGCGGCCTCGGTCCTCAGCGGGTATACCGAGGCCGTCGACAGACCGACCTTGATCGCGGGGCGCACGTGTGTCTATTCGGCGTCTACTCGGCCGGCAGTCGCTGCCATCAACCCGACTGCAGCAGCGCCAACGGTCCCAATGTGACCAACGCCCCCACCGCCACCGCGATCAGCGTGCTGCCGATGTCCTCGGTCTTGCGCACCACCCGCACACCGACCACCAGGCCGAGGATCACCAGGACCGACAGCACCAGCGCGATGATGTTGTTCCACTTCCACAGCTGGTCGAAGGCGACGAACAGGCCTGCGCCGAACGCGACGGCCAGCACGCACTGCCCGACGATCCACACGCCGTGCATGAACGACGACATGGCCCGCGGTTCGGCCGTGTGGGCTTGTTCGTCGAGTTCGACGTCCTCGGACCCAGCCCGCGTGCCACGGCGGGCCAGATCGTCGGCCACCGTCTGGCCGCCGAACAACGTGCCCGTGGACGGCCGCAGATAGGACACCGTGTCGTCGGACGCCGCGGCGTCATCCTCGGCGTTGGTGACCGTATCGATGGTCTCGACGTCCTCGTCGACCTTGACCGCACCGTCCGCCGCATCCGACCAGTCGACGGCGACGTCGTCGTCGACCGGATCCGGGTCGGGACTCATCTCCTCGGCATCGCCCCCGACGGCCTGGAATCGGCGCGCCGCGGAGCCCGAGCGGCGCGGCGGCGCAAAGAACGGCAGGTCGACGTCGGCTTCTCGTTGCTCGATGTAGGTGGCGTAGTCCGACACCGCGT
>CAZOIX010000529.1:0-3863 GCA_964579685.1 uncultured Mycobacterium sp. | reverse complement strand
GTTCGGCGGTTTAACCCGTGTTGCCGATCAGCTCCACGCCGTTGCCGTTCCAGCGGAACCTCACCACACTGGCCAGCCCCGACGCGCCGTTGGAGTATCGCAGGGCAACGGTGTCTCCGGTGCTGGCGGCCTTGTCAATGCCGTTGAAGCCGTACGTATCCGGCACACCGGTGGGGATGAACTCACCGAGATGGAACATCACGGCGCGGGTATTCGGGTTCTCCGCGTTGGTATTGGCCTTCACGATCACCACGGACAACGGCGCGCACTCGTTGTAGTTTCCGGCCAGTGGGACCGGATACCAGCCCTGGTTGCTCCGTGGATCACGCGGCAACCCCGACACCGCCTCGGCGATCTCGGGTGCGGCCAGGTCCACGTCGCACGGCTCGGCTTCGCGGGGCGGGGACGCCGCCGGGCCTGCCGGGGCGGCCGGTGCGGGCGCCGCGGGCGGCGCGGCGACGTGGGGCGCCGTCGGCCCGGGGGTATGAGACGCGGTGGAGTCGCTCGAGCCGCATCCAGCAACCGCCGTCGCCACCCATAGCGCCGCCGTGCACATCACCGTCGCCGACTTCACGGTGGGCACGGTACCGAAACGCATCGCCGCGATTGGGCAGGCCGCGCGGCGGGTCGGGCAGCTGACGGGCACTAGACTCATCGACTGATGACGTCCTCGGGCCCGGACGCGACAAGCGCCGATCTGACCTTTGACGACCTGCAGATTCACCCCATGGTGCTGCAGGCCGTCAACGAGGTCGGCTATGAGTCGCCCTCCGCCATCCAGGCCGCAACGATTCCGGCGATGCTGGACGGTTCGGACGTCGTCGGCCTGGCGCAGACGGGGACCGGCAAGACCGCGGCCTTCGCCATCCCGATTCTGTCGAAGATCGACACCGGCAGCCGGACCACCCAGGCGCTGGTGCTCGCGCCGACGCGCGAACTCGCGCTGCAAGTGGCCGAAGCGTTCGGCCGGTACGGCGCGCACCTGCGTGTCAACGTTCTGCCGGTGTACGGTGGCTCGTCCTACGGCCCACAGCTTGCCGGGCTCAAACGCGGCGCGCAGGTCGTGGTGGGTACCCCCGGCCGGGTGATCGACCATCTGGAGAAGGGCACGCTGGATCTCACCCACCTCGACTATCTGGTGCTCGACGAGGCCGACGAGATGTTGCAGATGGGCTTCGCCGAGGACGTCGAGCGCATCCTGGCTGACACCCCCGAATACAAGCAGGTGGCGTTGTTCTCGGCGACCATGCCGCCGGCGATCAAGAAGATGACGTCGAAGTACCTGCACGATCCGGTCGAGGTGACCGTCAAATCCAAGACCCAGACGGCCGAGAACATCACACAGCGCTACGTGCAGGTGTCGCATCAGCGCAAGATGGATGCGCTGACCCGGCTGCTGGAGGTCGAGCAGGGCGACGCGATGATCGTCTTCGTCCGCACCAAACAGGCCACCGAGGAAGTGGCCGAAAAGCTGCGCGCGCGTGGGTTTTCCGCAGCGGCCATCAACGGCGATATCCCGCAGGCGGTCCGCGAGCGCACCATCAACTCGCTCAAGGACGGCAGCCTGGACATCCTGGTGGCCACCGATGTCGCGGCGCGCGGTCTCGACGTCGAACGCATTTCGCACGTGCTCAACTACGACATCCCGCATGACCCCGAGTCCTATGTGCACCGCATCGGCCGCACCGGCCGGGCGGGCCGATCGGGTACCGCCCTGCTGTTCGTCACGCCGCGGGAGCGGCACCTGCTGAAATCCATCGAGCGGGTCACCAGGCAGAAACTTGTGGAAATCGAGCTGCCTTCGGTGGACGACGTCAACGAGAAGCGCGTGGCGAAATTCCGCGACTCCATCACCGAGGCGCTCGGTGCGCCCGGAATCGACTTGTTCCGCAAGCTGATCGAGGGCTACGAGCGCGATCACGATGTGGCGATGGCGGATATCGCCGCGGCGCTGGCGCTGCAGAGCCGCGACGGTGAAGAGTTCCTCATGACCGAACCGCCACCGGAGAAGCGTCGAGAACGGCCCGAGCGCGGGCCTCGCGAGGACGGACCTCGCAAGGCACGCGAACGGCGCGGCGACTTCGTCACCTACCGGATCTCGGTGGGTAAGCGTCACAAGGTGATGCCGGGTGCGATCGTCGGTGCCATCGCCAACGAGGGCGGTCTGCACCGTAGCGATTTCGGCCACATCTCGATCCGGCCGGACCACTCCCTGGTGGAATTGCCCGCGAAGCTGTCGCGTGACACCGTGAAAGCCCTGGAGCGCACCCGCATTCAGGGCATCCTGATCAATCTGCGACCCGACCGGCCGCCGCGCAAGGGCGGGAAAGCCGGCCACAAGTCCAAATGACCTTGTCGGACAGCGTCGACGCACAGGGCGGTCTGGAATCCGTCGGGAAGGCCGAGCGCGTCGCATCGCTCACCGGAATCCGGGCGGTGGCCGCACTGCTCGTCATGCTCACCCACGCCGCCTACACCACGGGCAAGTACACGCACGGCTACATCGGTCTGGTGTGGTCACGGGCGGAGATCGGTGTGCCGATCTTCTTCGTGCTCTCCGGGTTCCTGCTCTTCGGTCCATGGGTGAAGGCGTCGGCGACAGGCAGTGCGCCGCCGTCGGTGCGCCGTTATGCATGGCACCGGGTGCGACGCATCATGCCCGCCTACGTCGTCACGGTGCTGGCCGCATATCTGCTGTACCACTTCCGCACTGCTGGGCCCAACCCCGGACACACCTGGGAAGGCCTGTTCCGCAACCTCACGCTGACTCAGATCTACACCGACAATTATCTGTATTCGTTTCTGCACCAAGGGCTTACGCAGATGTGGAGCCTGGCGGTGGAAGTCGCGTTCTACGTCGTGTTGCCGCTGCTGGCCTACCTGCTGCTCGTGGTGCTGTGCCGACGGCGGTGGCGGCCGGGTCTGCTGTTGACCGGTCTGGGCGCGTTGGCGGTGATCACCCCGGCATGGCTGATCCTGGTGCACACCACCGACTGGCTGCCCGACGGTGCGCGGCTGTGGCTGCCGACGTACCTCGTGTGGTTCATCGGCGGCATGGTCCTCGCGGCGCTGCAGCCGCTGGGCGTACGGGCGTATGCCCTCGCGTGCATTCCGCTCGCGGTGGTCTGCTACTTCATCGTGTCCACGCCGATTGCCGGCGCACCCACCACGTCGCCGGCGGAGTTGCGCGAGGCGTTGGTGAAGGCGGGTTTCTACACCGTGACCGCGACACTGATGGTGGCGCCACTCGCGCTGGGGGACCGTGGTCTGTACGCGCGGTTTCTGGCGTCGCGACCCATGGTCTTTCTCGGTGAGATCTCCTACGAGATCTTCCTCATCCATCTCCTGACGATGGAACTGGTGATGGTCGAGATCCTGCGGTATCCGATCTATACGGGCTCGATGTGGAATCTGTTCGCCGTGACGTTCGTGGTGACGGTGCCGCTGGCGTGGCTGCTGCACCGGCTCACCCGGGTACGAACCACCTGAAGTGCTAGTTAGGGTAGCCTAACTAGCATGTCGGAATCGAAGCCTTCGCGTGGTTTCCCCGGGGCGGTGCTCAAGCTGCTGGGGGCCGGCGATTACACGCTCACCGTGACGGGGCGGCGTGCGCTGCACCCGCACTACCTGCGGCTGAGCTTCGATGCCGGCGGCCTGCTGGCCGACCGGTCGCTGCACCCGACGATGTGGATCCGGATGTGGTTCGCCGATGGGGACAAGCTGCACCAACGCGGCTATACGCTGGTCGACCCGGACCCGCAGACGAACACGATGGCCATCGAGTTCGCGTTGCACGACGGGGTGGCGGCCAATTGGGCGCGCAACGCCGAGCCGGGGGACACGGTGGCGGCGACGGTCCTTGG
>CAZOIX010000528.1:0-3870 GCA_964579685.1 uncultured Mycobacterium sp. | reverse complement strand
CCCTTGCGCGTCGACACGGCCCTGGTCGGCCAGGTGCGGAAGCGCAGCGAGCACCATCGGCCATTCGGCATGCCTGCCCGCAGCGATCTCCTGCTCGGCATGTGCCATCTGCTCCCGGCTGCCACCCAGATGCAGGGTGGGCGCTTCGGCCGCGCGCGGGTCCTTCCAGGGAATCTCGCCCGAAAGCACAAAGTCCACTTTGGCTACTCCCGGACCAAATCGATAGCGCTGCAACGCTTTCGCATAGCGGTCCGGAACTTTGTCCCGGTATATCTTCAACAGCGCGGTGGGTGCGGTATCGAAAAGCACGACGCCGCCGGGCGGTTCGGTGATTTCCTGCCCAGCGGTGACGGTACCGCCGTGGGCGCGCAGGTCGGCGATCAGTGCGTCGGGAATCGCCTGGCTGCCACCGACCGGAATCGGCCAGCCGACAGTGTGTGCGAGCGTCGCCAGCATCAAGCCGGCGCCGGTGGTGACGAACGACGGCATCCGGTTGATGGCATGTGCGGCAACGCCGGTGAACAACGCGCGGGCGTCCGCGCCGGAGAGCTTCCCCCACAGCGGGGTGCCTTGTTCGAGCATGTTTCGCGCAATGAACGCCGCGGCGATCGGATCACGCGGAATCGACCTCTTGTCACCAAGGAGAAAGTTCACGACACCCTCGTCGCGATCGGCGAGTGGGCCCAGCAGGCGGCGCCACGAATCGCCGTTCAGCAATTCCTCGCACGTGCGGTCGAGGTCGTGATAGCCGACGGCCGTCGGCTTGCCGGGCAGGGGATTGGCATAGGAGACGGCGGGCACCTTCAGGGTCACACCGCGGGCAGGCAGATCGAACTCCGCCAGGAACGGCGATGCGAGGGCCAGCGGATGCACGGCCGAGCAGATGTCGTGAGAGACACCGTCGAACTCGGGGTCGGCGAGGGTTCGCGCGCCACCACCCAAGGTCGGCTGAGCCTCGAAAACCTGCACCGTCAGACCAGCACGAGCACAGATGACAGCGGCGGCGAGGCCGTTGGGTCCGCTGCCGACCACGGTGACGTCCACCGCACAATTACAGCCCATTAGGCTGGCCGCGTGAGCCTGCCCGTTGTTTTGATCGCCGACAAGCTGGCGCCTTCGACCGTGGCCGCCCTGGGTGACCAGGTGGAAGTGCGCTGGGTTGACGGTCCGGACCGAGAAAAGTTACTGGCCGCGGTGCCAGAGGCCGACGCGCTCCTGGTGCGCTCGGCGACCACCGTGGACGCGGAGGTGATGGCCGCAGCGCCGAAGCTCAAGATCGTCGCCCGCGCCGGCGTTGGCCTGGACAACGTCGACGTCGATGCCGCCACCGCCCGCGGCGTCCTGGTCGTCAATGCGCCGACGTCGAATATCCACAGCGCCGCCGAGCACGCGGTGGCCTTGCTACTCTCGGCCGCGCGGCAGATCCCCGCGGCCGACGCGACGCTTCGCGAGCACACCTGGAAGCGCTCGGCGTTTTCCGGCACCGAAATTTTCGGCAAGATCGTGGGCGTCGTCGGTCTCGGCCGCATCGGGCAGCTGGTGGCCCAGCGATTGGCCGCCTTCGGCACCCATGTGGTGGCGTACGACCCCTATGTGTCGGCAGCCCGCGCCGCCCAACTGGGCATCGAATTGCTCACCCTCGACGAGCTGCTCGCGCGCGCCGACTTCATCTCGGTGCATCTGCCCAAGACCAAAGAGACCGCAGGCCTGATCGGCAAGGAGGCGCTGGCCAAGACCAAGCCCGGGGTCATCATCGTGAATGCGGCCCGCGGCGGCCTGATCGACGAGGCCGCGCTCGCGGATGCCATCGGCGACGGGCATGTGCGCGGCGCCGGTCTGGATGTGTTCTCCACCGAACCGTGCACGGACAGTCCGCTTTTCGAGCTACCGCAAGTGGTGGTGACGCCACATCTGGGCGCGTCGACGGCCGAGGCGCAGGACCGCGCAGGCACCGACGTCGCCGAGAGCGTGAAGCTGGCTCTGGCCGGTGAGTTCGTACCCGACGCGGTGAATGTCGGTGGCGGGGTCGTCGGCGAGGAAGTCGCGCCGTGGCTGGATCTGGTGCGCAAGCTGGGGCTGCTCGTCGGTGTGCTGTCCACCGAACTGCCGGTGTCGCTGTCGATCCAGGTCCGAGGCGAGCTGGCCTCCGAAGACGTTGAGGTACTGCGTCTTTCAGCGCTGCGCGGCTTGTTCAGCGCGGTCATCGAGGATCCGGTGACGTTCGTCAACGCGCCCGCGCTGGCCGCCGAACGGGGGGTCGACGCCGATATCAGCACCGCGACCGAGAGTCCGAACCACCGCAGTGTCGTCGATGTCCGCGCGGTCTACTCCGACGGCTCCGTCGCCAACGTCTCCGGTGCGCTGTCGGGCCCGCAGATGGTGGAGAAGATCGTCCAGATCAACGGCCGCAACTTCGATCTTCGTGCCGAGGGCGTCTACCTGATCATCAACTACGTCGACCAGCCGGGCACGCTGGGCAAGATCGGCACGCTGCTGGGCACCGCCGACATCAACATTCACGCCGCCCAGCTCAGCGAGGACGCCGAGGGTCCGGGCGCGACGATCCTGCTGCGCATCGACCGTGATGTGCCCGAGGACGTCCAGGCCGCGATCACCGCGGCCGTCGGCGCCAAGCTGCTGGAAGTTGTGGACCTTTCGTGAAACTGGCGATCATCGCCGGCGACGGCATCGGCCCCGAGGTCGTCGGCGAGGCGGTCAAAGTGCTCGATGCCGTCCTGCCCGGTGTGGACAAAAGCAGCTACGACCTCGGGGCGAGGCGATACCACGCCAGCGGCGAGGTGCTACCCGACTCCGTGCTCGACGAACTGCGCGCGCACGACGCGATCCTGCTCGGCGCGATCGGCGATCCGTCAGTGCCCAGCGGTGTGCTGGAACGCGGTCTGCTGCTGAGGATTCGGTTCGAACTCGACCACCACATCAACCTGCGGCCCGCCCGGCTCTATCCCGGGGTGAGCAGTCCGCTGGCGGGCAATCCGGACATCGACTTCGTCGTGGTGCGTGAAGGCACCGAAGGCCCCTACACCGGCACCGGTGGGGCGATCCGGGTGGGCACACCGCACGAAATCGCCACCGAGGTGAGCGTCAACACCGCGTTCGGTGTGCGCCGGGTCGTGCACGATGCCTTCGCCCGCGCCTCCCGGCGCCGCGGTCAGCTGACCTTGGTGCACAAGAACAACGTCCTGACCTATGCCGGCGCTCTGTGGTGGCGCACCGTCCAGGAGGTCGGCGTCGAATATCCAGAGGTCGAGATCGCCTATCAACACGTCGACTCCGCGACCATCCACCTCGTCACCGACCCAGGTCGATTCGACGTGATCGTCACCGACAACCTGTTCGGAGACATCGTCACCGACCTGGCCGCCGCGGTGTGCGGCGGAATCGGCTTGGCGGCCAGCGGCAACATCGATGCGACGCGGACGCATCCGTCGATGTTCGAACCCGTTCACGGCAGCGCACCCGACATCGCAGGGCAGGGCATCGCGGATCCCACGGCGGCGATCATGTCGGTAGCACTGCTGCTTGCCCACCAGGGCGAACCGGACGCGGCTGCGCGCGTCGACAAGGCCGTCGAGCAACATCTGGCCACGCGGGGCGACGAGAGGCGGTCCACCGCCGAGATCGGCGACCGGATCGCGTCGCTTCTCTGAGTCGATGCCATGGCGACTCTGCGGCGACAGTGCTGGCTTTTCGCAATCGGATCGGCGCTGTTCGCCATCGCGACGTTTCCGGGGTTGCCGGCGACTGCAGGTGCCGGGCTGGCCAACCTGTTGTGCTTCATCGGCTCGTGGTTCTTCACCACGGCGGGTTGGATGCAGCTGGTCCTTGCCGAACCCACGATGTGGATCGGAC
>CAZOIX010000527.1:0-3872 GCA_964579685.1 uncultured Mycobacterium sp. | reverse complement strand
CCCGGACGATCTTCCAGAATCCCGGGACTTCCGTCCGTTCGAGGGGCACTGCGCAAGATTTGAGCAAAATTCCGGACAAGACTGAGAAGTTCCTCTAGTGTCGCCGTCAGCATCGCGAAGGCCTGCGGTGGCTGGACCGGAACGGCGCCGATAGCGGATCAGTGCCGACGGACGAGAGTGGCGGGGGCACGGCGTGAATGTTCGTGGAGCGAGAGCTGCGACCGCTGGAGTGTTGGTGGGACTGTGCGCATCGGTCGTTGTCGGTCTGCCTGCGGAAGCCGCTGAGTTCGACCCGGACCGCCAGCCGGAACTCCGATCGGTCACGATGCCGGAGTCCTCGAAGAACAGGAACACGTCGTCGGGCCGGGCGTCGGATCTGGGTGCAGCGCTTGCGGAGGCCGAGAAGTCTGAGAGGACTGTCGTGGTCGATGAATTGACCACCGCCACTGAACGGGTCCTCGCCAATCCCGACGGCAGTGTGACCAGCGAGGTCGCTCAAGCTCCCGTCCGCGCAGAGAATGACGAGGGCGACTTCGTTCCGCTCGATGCGACCTTGAGGCCGGCTCAGGGTCGGTTGGTGCCTGTGGTGGCCACTGACGACGTGTCCTTCTCAGCCGACGGCTCGGGTGACCTTGCGCGCCTGGAGCTCGGCAAGAACCGATCGCTCGCGCTGACGTTCGACGCCGACATGGAGTCGCCCGAGGTCGACGGCGGGGTCGCTACCTATGACGTCGTCGGCGCACCTGCCGAGGGGCCGGCCGCCAGCGAGGCGTCCGACGCGGCTGTGCCACCGGGCATCGAGACTGACGATGCCGAGGTCACCGCTGAGCGGGATGCGTCAGTGACGAAGATCGTCGATCCGAAGGTCCGCACCGCCGTGACCGCACGAGGTTTCGCGGCGCACGTCGTGCTGCCAGAGCAGCCCGCCGAGGCACCCACCTACAAGTTCGCGCTCGACGTCGACGGCCTCACTCCCAGGCTCGACCATGACGTCCTGGAGTTCGTTGACGTCGGCGGCGAGGTGAGGGCTCAGTCGGCTCCGTTGCGCATGTGGGACGCCCGAGAGGACGAGTTCGGGTTCCCCTCGACTGTGCGTCCCGTCGATGCGAAGCTCACGGGGACTGCAGACGGCTGGGAGCTGACACTGCTCCCGTCCATGGAGTTCTTGACCGATGATGAGACCGAATATCCGGTGGTGATCGACCCCGACATCTCGTCAGTTGATCGCACCGGTGACACCTTCTTCGCGAACGGCGCTGACATCGACACGAACTTCGGCGCGGAGTCGTATCTGAGTGTGGGTCTCAACTCCAGCAAGGTCCATCGCGGCTACGTTTCTTATGCATACAACCCGTATCTCGGTGCCACGGTCACCGAGGCGACGTTGACGATGTGGCAGTTCTACGCCGCTTCATGCACTCCCCAGCCGACGACGTTCTCGCCGATGACCTCTGATGACAAGGCGGGGTTGACGTGGCGCAACCAGCCGAAGCTCTCCTCGGACATTCGCTGGCGGTCCACCTTGATGAGTGCGAAGGGGGCGGCAGGGTGCGGCGCGGGGGAGGTCGTCGCTGACGTGACTCCGGCGGTCAACGGGTGGGCCGGTCGTCACGTGGGAAGTCACTCCGGCCCTGCGAGCCAGCGCGACGTCTACAACAATCGTCAGGCGATATTCCTCCGCGCGGGGGACGAGTCCTCGACGGCACAGTTCAAACGATTCTGTTCGCTCAACTGGTCGGCGGCATCCTCCACCTGCCCTGACTCGACCAAGATGCCGAAGCTCTCGGTGACCTTCACTCCTGAGCTCGGCCAGCAGTCCTGGTACTCCACGACCGATCGCGAGTTGACCGATCGGATGGACCTCTCGGTGAACAATCGCAACGGCAACCTGTTCCTGCGCGCCAACGACGTCAACGTCAACGGCATCGGCCTGGACTTCACCCTGGACCGCACCTACAACGCGCAAGGTGAGGAAGCGGGCCCCCTTGGAGCTCGATGGGCCCTGTCGATGGGCCCGGATGTCTGGTTGGAGAAGGTCTCGGCCTATCGGTACGACTTCCACTCCCCAGGTGGGACGGTCCTCGGATCCTTCGTGCGCAAGTCCCCCGACTCTGGCCAGAGCGAATACAAGAAGTTCAGCGCCCCCCTGGGCGGTGTCGGGGCCGAGCTCGAGCAGAACGCCGAGGGGGACTTCACCCTGACGTTCCGCAAGAGCCAGTCGAAGTACACGTTCGGGCAGGCCAACAGCGACGGCGACGTCTTCATGACGGCCCTGCAGGACCGCTCGGACAACAAGATCGAGGTCAACTACTCAGGTACAGCCGGGTCCAAGCCCAAGATCTCGACCTTCGAGGACACCTCCGGTCGCAAGTACACCCCGACCTACACCGGCAACCTCATCACCAAGATCGCAACCGAGTACGTGACCGATGTCGGCGTCCGCGAGTGGAACTACGCGTACACGAGCGGGAACCTGACCTCCAGCACCGATGCCGAGGGTCGCGCGACCACCTACCAGTACACGACCGCGGCCGGCGCCGACAGGATCTCCAAGATCGTCAGCCCGACGCCCGCGGCCGGGGGAGCCGCGAACACGGCACCCACGACCGAGATCACCTACAAGAGCGGCACCAGCCAGGTCGGGACGGTTGGCTACCGTCTTGACGACACAGAGAACGGTCTGTTGACGTACTCGTGGTCCTACAGCAACGCGATCGTCGGAGCTTGCGAGGGCAAGGGTGAGGTCTCCACGGTCGTGACCGACCCGCGAGCCAAGAAGACGACCTATTGCTACGAGCAGCGCAACAACGCCGTCTCTGATGCGAAGACCTGGGTGTACGACGCGCTCGGCAACGCCAAGTCTCAGGACTTCAACGCCGACAACCAGCCCGTCAGCGGCACCAACGCCACCGGTCAGGGGGTGGCCGGCGGGTCGACCGTCGCGAAGTACAACGACAACATCGACGACCAGCTCTCCTCCATCACCGAACCGAAGAACGCCGGCTCCGACACCGCGGGCTCGTCGAAGATGACCTACGACGACGCGTCCACCCTGCCCGGCGGCGCGTACCTGCCGCTGTCGGTCAAGGGTGGCGACAGCAACTGCAACTACTACGGCTACGACAGCAAGGGCCGCACCACCTCCACCTTTACTGGCGCCACAGCCAGCAGCAGCGGCAGCTGCTCATCCAGCCCGTCGGGCCGCAAGTTCGAACGCGACTACAACGACAACGGGACACTCGCGAAGTCGTGGGACGCGAACGCCGGCGACAACCCCACCGACGACGACAAGACCATCTACACCTACTGGCAGTCAGGCGACACCGGCTTCGTCACTGGCACCCAGTGGCAGGTCAAGAGCGTCCGCAAGCCCGGCGGCGACTGCTCGATCGGTGCCAGCCGACGGCTGTGCACCAGCTACACCTACGACGGCGCCGGACGCGTCAAGACGATGACCGACGCCCGCAACAACACCACCCAGTACCTCTACGACATGAACGACCGCACCAGCCGGATCAACCTGCCGGGCTCGAACCTGCTGACGTGCCTGCTGCTGCCCGACGCGACCTGCATCACCTACGCCTACGACCAGAACGGTCGACTCGCGCAGCGCGCCGAGGACGGCAAGAGCACCTACTTGTTCTACGACCGCATCGGTCGTCAGACGCAGATCAACACACCGGCGGGGTCCACCTTCGATGCGGTCGGCATGGCCTATGACGCCGCCGGCAACATGATCGGCTACAGCCAGGCGTTCGAGAGCTCCACGCCCCAGGACGTCACCTTCTACTCCTATGACGACGCCGGTCGCCCCGACACGATGATCAACAGCTTCGGCACGATCGACTTCACCGTCGACGACGACGGCCGCA
>CAZOIX010000526.1:2579-3873 GCA_964579685.1 uncultured Mycobacterium sp. | reverse complement strand
TGCGACGAACGCTCACCGATCCGGCAGTAGGCGATGGTCTCCTTCTGACCGTCGAGTCCGGCCTCGGCGTACAACTTGGCCAGGTCCTCATCGGACTTGAAGGTCCCGTCCTCGTTGGCCGCCTTGCTCCAAGGAACATTGATCGCGCCGGGGATATGCCCGGGCCGCTGGCTCTGCTCCTGCGGCAGGTGGGCCGGGGCGAGGATCTTGCCCGAGAACTCGTCGGGGGAGCGCACGTCCACGAGGTTCTTGTTGTTGATGGCCGCGATGACCTCGTCGCGGAAGGCCCGGATCGTGTTGTCCGGTGTCTTGGCCGTGTAGGACGTCGATGCGCGCTCGGGCACATCGGTGACCAGCGGACGGCCGTCCAACTCCCACTTCTTGCGGCCACCGTCGAGCAGCTTGACGTTGTCGTGTCCGTACAGCTTGAAGTACCAGTACGCGTACGCCGCGAACCAGTTGTTGTTGCCGCCGTAGAGGATCACCGTGTCGTCGTTGCTGATGCCTTTGTCGCTCAACAGTTTCGAGAACTGCTGGGCATCGACGAAGTCGCGCTTGACCGGGTCCTGGAGGTCGGTCTTCCAATCCAGCCTGACAGCGCCGGCGATGTGGCCGCCCTCGTAGGCGGAGGTGTCCTCGTCGACCTCGACGAAGACGGTGTCAGGCGCGTCGAGATTGCTCTCGGCCCAGTCGGTCGTGACCAGGACGTCGGAGCGTGCCATGTAGGAAACCCTTTCGGTTGCTTGATGTTTGACGAGTTATGCGGGAGAGGGCGTGTTACGGAAGCGTGCGACGAGTGGATAGATCTGGCAGCCAAGGCAGATGCCGAAGGCCGCGTTGAGAAAGGCTGCCACCAGCGCGAGGCCGGTGGCGATCAAGCCCAGCAACGGGACCCCCGCGGCGAAGCCGACGACTCCGAGAACCGCGAACATGAAGCCGACGAGCTGGGCGAACTTCAGCGGCGGCACCGGTTCCTTCTCGGTGGCCGGACCCACGTGTGGCGCCACTAGGGCCCGGAAGATCAGCCCGTACGGATGCTGCCGCGGTCCGCGCCATGCACCGACCGCGAACACGGCGGCCTGCACGCCGAGGATCATGGCCGCAGCGGCCGGGCTGACCGCCGAGGACAGCAGCACCGCGATGATCACGACGGTGGTGACCCACGCCGCGAAACGCGGACCACGCACGTCTACCGTTTCCGGTGCGGCGCTGGCGCTCGTGGTCGTCGACATGTTTGTGCTCCTGTTGCATGGATGGGCTGGCTGGTGGGGGAGGGCAGGCCACAACAGGCCGC
>CAZOIX010000526.1:0-2569 GCA_964579685.1 uncultured Mycobacterium sp. | reverse complement strand
CAAGAAAGGGGGCGCGGCTACTCAGCAGCTACAACAACAACAGCAACAACCCGCGACGCGGCACAGATCGACTGCGCGGCGCTTGGTGAGCATCGGCTCGAGGCGGGCGGACACGAGCGACAGCTTACCCAATGACAGGGGGTTCAAGCCAACAGCGGTTCCAGCGCCGAGCGCAGGTCAGCGGCCGTCGGAACGCCGTGGGTGCGAAAACGAGGCCGGCCGTCGGCGTCGAAGATGATCGTGGTGGGCAGTGACAGCACCGAAAGCCGCTGTGCCGCCTCCGGGTTGGCGTCCATATCGATCTCCACATGTGCCACTCCGGGCAGTTCGGCGCACACCTGGTCGACGACCTTGCGCACCCCTGCGCACGGCCCGCACCACGGGGCGCTGAAGTGCAGCACCGTCGGCCCGGTCTCGGACAGTCCCAAGCCGCTGGTGTCGACGTTGGCCGCTTTTTCGCTCGCCCTGACCAGTCCCGCGCGCAGCGTGACCAGCCTGCCGATGACGTATGCCAGCCCGAGCGCGCCGACCAGCACACTGATCACCAGCACCCATGAAGTGCTCACGACAGGTTGAACTCGTCGAGCGCCACGGTTACTCCCTCGGCGATGCCTTCGATGATGAGGTCCGAGCCGCGCGCGCCCTCAGCGGTGGGCGCGAGTCCGAACGGCAACTTCTGCCCGGGCATGCTGGTGGAGAATGCGGCCAGCACATCGGCCTTCTTGTCATCGGGAACCTGCTGGTCAGCGGTGCCCGGACCGGTGAGCACGTCGGTGGCGGTGAGGACCAGCGTGGTCTGCTCGGGGCCGACGATCGAGAGATCCACCGCGATACTCACCTTCTTGTCGTAGTCGGCCGACGTGGGCGTTCCGGTGAACACGAGGCCGCGATTGCTGGATATCCCCGATTCGGTCGTGCCGCCGGTCGAATCGTTGCTTTCTCGCGTCGGCGCCTCGACCAGCAGGTCCGGGATGCCCATGAACCGGCCGACGTGCGTCGAGTCGATGATGATACGGCTCTCCGCCTTACCCACCCGCAGTACGGCGTCCGGGCTGACCAGCCACGATGTATTCACCAGATCGATCGAATGCAGCGTGGCCTCCAGCGAGGCCTTTCCCACCACGGGGTGGTCGACGCCTGCGGCCCTGATCTCCACCTCGTCGTAGTGGCGTTTCACCGCCTGCGGGATGAACGGAAATCCGAGGATCGCCACGGAGGGGTCATAGCTCAGATCCGCGGCGCTCCGCACGCTTCTGGCCAGGCGATACTCGGCATAGATCGCTGCACCGAAGTCGGCTCCGACGGCACACACCACCACGGCGGTCGCGGTGGCCAGCGCACCGATGAGCAGCTTTCGCACCCGGTCATTCTTGCCCACCGGCACCCATTCGACGGCGTTGGCTCAGCTGACCAGGAGGTGTCGCGCTATCGTTAGGGAACCATCGGCCGGGTAACGGCCATATGACAGGCATGAATCTGGGAAGTCACCGACTGACACTGTTGTCCAGGCGAGGTCCCCATGGCTGCTGGAGGGCCAGTTGGATCTATTGCTACTGACCGTCGATCCCCACCCTGAGTCTGTCCTGCCGTCGTTGTCGCTGCTCGCACACACCGTGCGGACCGCGCCAACCGAGGTGTCCTCACTGCTGGAGGCCGGCAACGCGGATGTGGCGATCGTCGATGCGCGCACGGATCTGGCCGCGGCGCGTGGCCTGTGCCGTCTGCTCGGCACGACAGGCACATCGGTGCCGGTCGTCGCCGTCGTCAATGAGGGCGGCCTGGTGGCCGTCAACGTCGAATGGGGCCTGGACGAGATCCTGCTCCCGAGCACCGGGCCCGCGGAGATCGATGCGCGGCTGCGGCTGCTCGTCGGCCGCCGTGGCGGCGTCGCCAACCAGGAGAACGTCGGCAAGATCAGCCTCGGTGAGCTCGTGATCGACGAGGGGACCTACACCGCGCGGCTCCGAGGTCGGCCGTTGGACCTCACGTACAAGGAATTCGAACTGCTCAAGTACCTCGCGCAGCATGCGGGCCGAGTGTTCACCCGCGCACAGCTGCTGCAGGAGGTCTGGGGTTACGACTTCTTCGGTGGTACGCGCACCGTCGACGTCCATGTGCGGCGCCTGCGAGCCAAGCTCGGGACCGAGTACGAATCGCTGATCGGTACCGTCCGCAACGTCGGCTACAAGGCGGTGCGGCCAGCGCGGGGGCGCACACCGGCACCCGAGTCCGACGTTCCCGACGACATCGGTGACGTCGATGGTTTCGACTCGGAGCCCGAGCCACTTGCCGATCCGCTGCGCACTCAGTGACACAGCCCGACATCGCCTGGCGGCCCCGTCTGTCCGACGATGATCGCGGCCGCATCCGTGAGCTCGTCGCCGCGGCCGAGGCGCACGACGGTGTCGCGCCCGTCGGTGACCAGGTGCTGCGTGAACTGAACCAGGACCGCACCCGGCACCTGCTCGCCAGCGCTGATTCGCACATCGTCGGCTATCTCAACCTCGCGCCGGCCGAGGCGGAGGCGCCGCCGATGGCCGAACTGGTCGTGCATCCGGCGGCGCGACGC
>CAZOIX010000525.1:0-3876 GCA_964579685.1 uncultured Mycobacterium sp. | reverse complement strand
CATCAGCAAAGAGGTGATGGTAACGGTACCACTGGCGCTTGTTGTCCAGCGGAATGAGAAACAGGTTGCCACGCTCAAGCGTTTCCAGCATTTCTTGACCATCGGTTTGCTCGGTGACGGCATCGCAGAGGGAACCGCTCAATCGCTCCAAAATGGCGGTTTGCAGCAAAAAGCGACGGACGCGATCGCTCTGTCGCTGTAAGACCTCTTCCAGCAGATAGTCCACGATGTAGCGATCGTCCCCAGAAAAAGCGGCAATGAAGCCAGGCAAATCTGGGGCGCCGCTGGGCATTTCACTGTCGGCATCCACTTTTTTGGACGTCATCAGCCGAGATTGCGGGCTAGCTCGGCGGCGGCGTCTGTTAGGGCAGTGCGAGCTTTGCGAATATCCGAGGGGCGGAATCGATAACTGGGCGCTGACGCATTGAGTGCCAGCCTCATCTGGGAACCTCCTACGGGTACGGCCACGGCAACAGACGCGACGCCTTCCTCACTTTCCTGGTCGCTGGTCGCAAACCCACTCTTCCTGACCTCTGCCAATTGAGCGCGCAGTTCGGTGAGGGTACGCACGGAATGCTCGGTGAGTGGCTCCAAATGTGGGTCGGGATACAACTGGTCAAGCTCGTCATCGGATAGTCCGGCGAGTAAAACCTTACCTGTCGACGTGCAATGTGCAGGACGTGTAGTACCCAAACGCGATATCACTCGAACAGCAGAAGGGCTTTCGAGTGCCGCGATGAAGCGAACGAGTCTGCCATCCAACGTTCCTACGTGCACGGTTTCTTGCAACGTGTCCGCGAGGTGGCGCAGAATCGGCGCGGCGGTGCGCGGTATGTCCATCCTGGAGTGCACAGCGAACGCCACGTTTGTCAAGGACGGTCCGGGCTGGTATGCCTTGCTGATCGGATCTTGGCGGACAAACCCGCGGTACTGAAGCATCGATAATAGGCGATGCGCGGTCGACGAAGCGACGTGCAGGTACTCGCTGGCGTCAGTGAGCCGGATCTCAGAGCGGTCTCCCAGGAGGAGGATTAGGCGAAGAGCATTGTCGACAGACTCGATCGGATATTGCGGGAGCTTTCCGGTGCTGTCATGCTCCATGCCCGCGACAGGAGGTTTCTGCATGACAGAGACCTTACCGCGGTGAAAGCCGAATGCAGCTCGAAGAATCGCGACGCTCAGACTTCGGCGGCGAAATGTCGCCTCCACCGCACAACACCTGGCACCGCCGTCGGCCCGGGCGGTCCGCAGACTTGCTTCCCGCGGCGTCGTCGTCGATGACAAGTCCAATCCGTAGGCGGCGCAGCGTCTCCGACGAAATCTGCTCGGCCAGTACCGTTGATAGCTGCTGGCATCCCACGCATGCCCGCCCGAGTGCAGCAGTACCGGGGCGCGGTCGTTTTCGTTACGGGCCCTGCGCCCACTCGTCGCAAATCCCGTGGGCAAGGAAGACATACTGCCTCGCGCGGTGAATGCCGTTGTGGACGTTTCGTCAGGCAACGAAGCGGGCTGCGCGGCAGTTCGACATCTCAGCGAGGCCGGTTGACTCCACCGGCAAATAGACGGCATACTCTCTGCTAGACAGAGTCGTTTTCTACATAACAGTGAAGGCGCCTTGGTCGAGGATCGGTCCCGTCGCTGAGTCATGGAGTTGAAGATGCAGGATCACGGTGAGGTGTTGGCGGCAGTACGCACTGGCATGATTCCGGCGCACGTGTACAACGACAAGCAGATTTTCTCGCTCGAAAAGGAGCGGCTGTTCAGTCGGGCGTGGTTGTTCGTCGCGCACGAGTCCGAAATTCCGCAGCCGGGCGACTACGTGGTCAGGCAAGTGTTACAGGACTCGTTCATCGTCGCTCGTGATTCTGCAGGCGAGGTCCGGGTGATGTTCAATATGTGCCTCCATCGCGGTATGCAGATTTGTCGGGCGGAGATGGGGAACGCCTCGAATTTCAGATGCCCGTACCACGGGTGGTCTTACCGCAACGACGGCCGCATTATCGGACTGCCTTTTCACCAAGAGGCCTATGGAGGAGACGCGGGGTTCAACAAGACGGGTCAGACCCTGTTGCCAGCGCCGAGTGTGGCCAGCTACAACGGGTTGATCTTCCTGTCGATGGATCCTGACGCAGAATCGCTTGAAGACTACCTGGGTGATTTCAGGTTCTATCTCGATTTCTACACCAAGCAGGGCCCCAACGGTCTCGAGGTGCAAGGTCCTCAGCGTTGGCGGGTAAAAGCGAACTGGAAAATCGCAGCTGAGAATTTCGCCGGGGACATGTACCACACCCCGCAGACGCACACGTCGGTGGTCGAGATCGGCCTGTTCCGAGAGCCGAAGGCCCACAAGCGCAAAGACGGCGCAACCTATTGGGCGGGCAGAGGTGGGGGCACCACATACAAGCTGCCGGAGGGGAGTTTCGAAGACCGGATGAGCTATGTCGGCTACCCGGCGGAGATGATCAGTCGTGCCAAGGCGACCTGGACCGAGCAGCAGCGACAGGTCGTGGGCGCCGACGGGTTCATGATCTCGGCGGCGACGTGCTTTCCGAACATCAGTTTCGTGCACAACTGGCCGAAAGTGGAGGACGGCGAGCACGTCTTGCCGTTCATTTCGATTCGGGTATGGCAGCCCATTAGCGAGAACGAGACTGAGGTGCTGTCCTGGTTTGCGGTGGATTCTGATGCCCCGGAAGCGTTTAAGGCGGCCTCATACAAGGCTTATTTGATGTGTTTCGGCTCGACGGGAATGTTCGAACAAGACGATGTCGAGAACTGGGTGTCGCTGACCAACACCGCGGGGGGTTCGATGGCCCGCCGACTGCGGCTGAACAGCCGGATGGGGCTGCTCGCAGACGATGCCCGGGTGGTCGACACCCTAAGCAGCGCTCAGTTTCACGGGCCTGGATACGCTCAGCTCGGTTACAACGAGAACAATCAACGGCAATTATTGAGGCTCTGGGCTGACTACCTCGACATGCCGCCGCTGCGAGTCGACCCGGCTACTGTGCTCACCGACAACCCGCAAGGTATTGAGCCAATGGTGCAGACCAATGGCCGGGCCGTCGCCGGTATCGACTCGGAGTCGGCTCCGACGTCGGTGATGCTGTGACCGTCGACGATCAGCGCAATGGTCGACCCATGGCCCCATCGGTACTTGGTGCGCACGCAGCCCGCGCCCAACGTGTGGGGGAAGCCTTGCCGTTCGACGATTCTCGCCATCTGGAGGCGCATCGCTTCCTCGTCAACGAGGCGTACCTTCTCGATGCCCAAGACTACGACAGGTGGCTGGGTGTTCTTACCGAGGACATTCACTATTACATGCCGGTGCGGATCACCACCGCCGCCGGCGCCGGATTCGATAGCTCAGCAGGAATGGCGCATTTCGACGAGAACAAATACTCACTCAGTCGTCGGGTTGCGCGATTCGCCACCGAGCACGCCTGGACTGAGGATCCGCCGTCGCGCCTGCGTCACTTCATCACCAACGTGCGCACATTCCTCACCGACGACGCCGACTACCTCGCGGTCGACAGCGCTGAGTTGTTGTTCCGCAGCCGCGGCGACGTCAATGAGTCCACGCTCCTTTCATGCGGTCGTGAGGATCTCCTACGTCGCGATGGCAACGCCCTCAAACTCGCCCGGCGCACAATCGCCGTCGATGAATCAGTGCTTCGAATGCAGAATCTGGCGGTATTCCTATGAGCTCGAATCGACCCGGCGAGGGCGCGCAGTCACCACCACAATCGGCGTGCGAGGAACTGGCTACGCTGCTGGCCGGGGCGACCGGCGATGCACTTAACATCGCCAACGAGTTCGCAGAGGTCGTCGTGCGCCGAGTGACCACTCGCAACGGAGCTCGGCTGTTGATTCAGG
>CAZOIX010000524.1:0-3888 GCA_964579685.1 uncultured Mycobacterium sp. | reverse complement strand
GCGGACAAGACGTCGCACTCCCGACGGGTGGCACGTCGTTCGCCCGCTGGGCATCATTTCTCGACGAGCACGCGCGCAGCTTGGCCGTCGTCAAGGACGCCGAGGCCTGGCAGCGGGTGGCTGCTGTTCCCGCCGCCTTGCCTGCGGTGCAACCCGATGTCGACACCTACGCCAACGCCGGGCAGTTGTCGTTGTCGCTGGACACCGAAACCAGCCGCCTGTTGCTGGGTGAGGTACCGGCGGCCTTCCATGCCGGCGTCCAAGACATTCTGCTGATCGCCTTCGGTTTGGCGTGGGCGGAGTTCCTGGGCACCAACGGCGCGCCGATCGGTATCGACGTCGAAGGCCACGGCCGCCAGGAGGAGCTGGCACGCGACATCGACTTGTCGCGCACGGTGGGCTGGTTCACCAGTAAGTTCCCGGTCTCGTTGACCCTCGGTGGGCTGTCCTGGGAGCAGGTCGTGGCCGGTGACGGCGCCCTGGGCCCCCTGATCAAGGACGCCAAGGAACAACTTCGAAATCTGCCCGACGGCTTGACCTACGGCCTGCTGCGCTACATGAATCCCGACGTCGACCTGGCCGGGCCCGATCCCGCGATCGGATTCAACTATCTGGGACGGTTGGGTGCAGCCGCGGCGGACCTGTCCGATGACCTGTGGCGCATCGACCAGGACGGCGTGGCGATCACCGCGGCGGCGACGGCGGTGCCGACGCCGCTGGGGCACACCGTCGAGCTCAATGCCGGCACCATGGACACCGAGGCCGGGCCGAATCTCCACGCGACGTGGACATGGGCGTTGTCGGCGCTCGATCACGCGCAGGTCAGTCGGGTCGGCCAGCTGTGGTTCGACGCGCTGACGGGCATCTGCGCCCATGTGCAAGCCGGTGGCGGCGGGTGGACCCCGTCCGACGTCCTGCCGGCGCGTGTGAGCCAGCAGCAGATCGACGAGCTGCAGGAGCAATTCCAGCTCGCCGACGTGCTGCCGCTGACGCCGCTGCAGACGGGCCTGCTGTTCCACACCGGCGCCGCGCAGGGCAACGAAGACCTCTATGCCGTCCAGCTGGACATCACGATAAGCGGCCAGCTCGATCCCGACCGCCTTCGCAATGCGGTGCAGACCATGATCAATCGTCACCCGAACCTGGTCGCGCGGTTCAACGAAGACTTCGGCGAGCCCGTACAGGTCATCCTGGCCGACCCGCCGTTGACCTGGCAGTATGTCGAGCTCGCCGGCGACGCCGCCGATATCGAAGACGAGGTTGACCAGTTCAGCACCGCCGAACGGGCAGCAGTCTGCGATCTGGCCGATCGGCCGCCGTTCCGAGCGGCCTTGATCCGGACGGCAGAAGACCAGTACAGGTTCGTGCTCACGAACCATCACATCGTGCTCGATGGCTGGTCAAAGCCGATCCTGCTGCAAGAGATCTTCGCCGCCTACTTCGGGGCGCGACTGCCCGCGCCGGTGTCCTACCGGCGGTTTGTCACCTGGTTGGCGGGACAGGACCGCGAAGCCGCACAGGCGGCGTGGCGTAAGGCCCTCGCCGGATTCGACACCCCCACGTTGGTGGGTCCGGCGGGCCGATTGGCACTCGGGCGCCGTGGCGTCGAAGAGTTCCACGTGTCGGCGGAGACCACACAGGCCCTCGGCGAGCTGGCCCGTTCCTGCCACACCACGGTCAGCACGGTGCTGCAGGCCGCGTGGGCGCAGATGCTCATGTGGCTGACAGGTCAGCACGATGTGGCCTTCGGCACCGCCGTCTCCGGGCGACCTGTCGATTTGCCCGGCGCGGAATCAATGGTGGGATTGTTGATCAATACCGTCCCTGTACGGGCAAGCGTCACACCAGCCACGACAATTGCCGATTTGCTGAACCAGCTGCAGACCGCCTACACTGACACGCTAGAGCATCAACATCTGGCGCTGAACGAGATCCACCGCGCCACAGGACACGACCAACTGTTCGACACCGTCTTCATATACGAGAACTACCCGATCGACACCGCGGGCATGTTGAACGTGCCCGAGATGGCGATCACCGGATACACAAACCGCGAGTACAACCACTACCCGCTGTCGGTGCAAGCCGTGCCGGGTAACGAATTGGGCCTGCGTGTCGAATTCGATATGGACGTGTTCACCACCGCCCGCGTCGGAAAGCTCGTCGATAGGTTCCGGCGCGTGCTCGAAGCGATGACAGTAGACACGAGGGGGAAGTCATGAGTGCCGACGCCACCAGGACACTTTTGTCGTTCGACCTTCTCGATGACGACGAGCACGACCAGTTAGCTGAGTGGGGCAACCGCGCGGTGCTGACCGACCCGGTCCACTCTGGAACCCCGATTCCGGTGTTGTTTGCCGCGCAGGTGGTCCGCGCCCCCGATGCGGTGGCATTGGTGTGTGGCGAGCAGTCATGGACGTACCGCGAACTGGACGAGGCCGCCAACCGGCTGGCCCACCTGCTGGCCAACCACGGCGCCGCCGCCGGTGAATCCGTCGCGCTGCTGATCCCGCGGTCGGCCGAAGCGATCATCGCCATCCTCGCGGTCCTGAAGACCGGTGCGGCGTATCTGCCGATCGACCCCGCCCACCCCGACGAGCGAATCGCCTTCATGCTGGGCGACGCGGCGCCGATCGCCGCGGTCACCACGGCGGACCTGCACCCGCGCCTGGAGGCTTCTGACCTGTTGGTCATCGAGGTCGATGATCCCGCGCTGGCCGCCCAATCCGACGACGCGCTGCCGATGCCTGCGTCCGACGACCTGGCGTACATGACCTACACGTCGGGCACCACCGGCGTCCCCAAGGCGGTTGCGGTCACGCACCAAAACGTGACGTCGTTGGTGGAGAAATTGCATGCCGACCTGCCCGCAGGGCCGGGACAGGTCTGGTCGCAGTGGCACTCCCTGGTCTTCGACGTGTCGGTGTGGGAGATCTGGGGAGCCCTGCTGCACGGCGGACGGCTGGTCGTCGTGCCCGAGGCGGTGGCGAGCTCACCGATCGACTTCCACAATCTGCTGATCACCGAAAAGGTCAGCGTGCTGTGCCAGACCCCGTCCGCGGCGGGCATGCTCTCACCGGAGGGCCTGGAGTCCACGACGCTGGTGGTCGCGGGCGAGGCCTGCCCGACCGAGCTGGTGGATCGGTGGGCGACCGCCGAGCGGGTGGTGATCAACGCCTACGGCCCGACCGAGGGAACGATCTACGCGGCGATGAGTGCGCCGCTGACGCCGGGCTCCGGTGTGGCCCCGATCGGTTCGCCGGTGCCCGCGGCCGGGCTGATTGTGCTCGACAAGTGGCTGCGACCGGCGCCGGAGGGGGTGGTCGGCGAGCTGTACATCGCCGGGGCCGGGGTAGCGGCCGGCTACGTGCGCAGGGCCGGCCTGTCGTCGTCACGGTTTGTGGCGTGCCCGTTCGGCGCGCCCGGGTCGCGGATGTATCGCACCGGCGACCTGGTGCGCTGGGGCGAGGACGGTCAGCTGCAGTATCTCGGCCGCGCCGATGAGCAGGTCAAGATCCGCGGCTACCGCATCGAGCTCGGTGAGATCCAGGACGCCCTGGCCCGGCTGGACGGAGTCGACCACGCGGCAGTGATCGCCCGCGAGGACCGGCCCGGCGACAAGCGGTTGGTCGGATACATCACCGGAACCGCCGAGCCGGCCGAGGTGCGCAGCTCGCTGGCCACACGTCTGCCTGCGTACATGGTCCCCGTCGCGGTGGTGGTGCTTGAGGCGCTGCCGCTGACGGTGAACGGCAAACTGGACAAACGCGCCCTGCCCGCGCCGGAGTTCCGCGGCAACGGCGCCACCTACCGCGCGCCTGCCACCCCCGTCGAGGAGATCCTGACCACGATCTACGCGCAGGTGCTTGGCGTCGAGCGGGTCGGTGT
>CAZOIX010000523.1:0-3898 GCA_964579685.1 uncultured Mycobacterium sp. | reverse complement strand
CTGAACCAACTCGACTCGGTGGCGATTCACGCCGGCCAGACGCTGATCGCGCCGATCGCCTGACGGTGCGCCGTGAGCGGTGAAAATATCGGCCGCGCAAGAGCATTCGGACGGACCGCGAGCGGCTATGTCCCAATCCACGTCCCAATCAACACGATTCTGGGCTCGCGGCCTGCGGCGCAGGTACGCTCAGAGGCGTTCGAGTTGGTGGTTTGTTGGCCTGGCGAAGGAGCGGTGATGCACTGTCCGTTCTGCCGGCATCCCGATTCCAGAGTCGTCGACTCCCGCGAAACCGACGAGGGCCAGGCGATTCGTCGGCGCAGATCGTGTCCGGAATGTGGTCGTCGCTTCACCACCGTCGAGACCGCGGTGCTTGCCGTGGTCAAACGCAGCGGCGTCACCGAACCGTTCAGCCGGGAAAAGGTCGTCAAAGGCGTGCGCCGCGCCTGCCAGGGGCGTCAGGTCGACGACGACGCGCTGAACCTCCTCGCCCAGCAGGTGGAAGATGCCGTGCGCGCCACGGGTTCGGCCGAGGTGCCCAGCAACGAGGTCGGGCTGGCCATCCTTGGGCCGCTGCGAGACCTGGACGAGGTGGCGTACCTCCGATTTGCCTCTGTCTACCGCGGATTCACCTCGGCCGAGGATTTCGAGCGTGAAATCCAGGCGCTGCGCGAGCATCGAAAGTCTCCGCAGCCCGCGCAGGGTTGACCCGGTCAGTCGATCTGTTTCGTCCCGTCACTGACGACGCGGCCCGCCACACGCACCCAGCCCTCCGGACTCCACTCGGTGTAGATCATCGAACCCTTGCCCTGCGTGATCTCCAGATCGCGGCTGAGGTAGTCGGTGATGCGTACCGCCGCGGCGCCGGTGGCCTCGTCTTCGGGAACACCGAGATGGGTGGCGAACATTCGCGAGCGGATGGTTCCCGCCGACTCGTCGAGCCAGGTCCACAGATAGTGCTCCACGTCATCGGAATAGTCGGCGGGGTCCGCTGCCATCAGATCGTCGACGGAACCAAGATCGTAGATCGCGAAGTCCGGAGCCCACTCCGCGCGTGCGCTGACCGCCGTCAGATCGCCGTCGTACGCGACTTGGACGATGCCCGCCGGTACCTGCAACGTCTTGATGGCCCGCCCCTGGTCGCGCAGCCACCACGAAGCGCCCACCGTCGGATGTCCCGCAAACGGCAATTCGACAGCGGGGGTGAAGATTCGCGCATGCGCCGTACTGGCCCCGTCCTGCGGCATGTCGATGAATATCGTTTCGCTGTAACCCAATTGGGCTGCGATCCGTTGGCGATCGTCGGCTGTGACGGTGCTGTTGTCGACAACGCCCAGGGGATTTCCGTAGTTACCCTCGGGATCGGTGAACACCCGCAGGACAGTCACATCGATGGCCACCCCCCGATGCTACGTCTTACCGTGGGCCGGCCGGCGGGCTCAGGTCGCGCTGCGCTCGTCGTGGCCCATCGCGTCGAGAACCGCGAACCGCGTATCGCCGGGGCCGGAGATCGCGTCCTCTTCAAGCCCAGTGCGCAGCAGCCCGCGCAGATAATCCTGGTCGTAGACCGCGGGTTCGGTGGAACTGATGAATTGCTCCATGACTTCGACGAACCGGTCGGGATCGTCGTGGAACGGGAAGTGTCCGGAACCCTCGAAGATCTCGAGCTGCGAGCCGGGCATGGCGGCGTGGGCCATCCGGGCGTGGCTCACCGGAATCACCGAGTCGGCGCTACCCCAGATCAGTTGCACCGGAACGGATTGGGTCAAATAACAGCGGTCCAGCATGGTGACCACCTGACCGCGCCAGTCCACCACGGCGCGCAGCGTGCGTGCGAACGCCGAGGATGCGGTCGGCTCCGGCAGGTCCGCGAGGATCCGGAGCACGTCGGGGATATCGCGGCCCAGCCCGGTGGATCCGAACATCGTTCCGGCCACGTGCCCGACCACCTGCATGGCGGGCAGTACCAGCGGCAGTCGCAGAAGCGCCAGTGCCTCACTGCCCATCGGCAGCGAGGCGACCCGCAATGCGATGTTGACGTCTTTCGTCACGCCGCCGGCGCCCACCAGGATCAGGCGTTCGACCAGCTGGGGGAACTGATAGGCGAACTGCATCGCCACGCCGCCGCCGAGGGAATGACCGACGACGGTGACCCGGTCGATATCGAGCACGCTCAGCAGGTCCCGCATGCCATTGGCGTACGCGGCCACGGAGTAATCGGCGCGGGGCTTGTCGGACCTGCCGTGGCCCAGCAGATCCGGGGCGATGACGGTGAACCGCTGCGCCAACTTGGATTGCACCGTGCTCCAGGTGGTGGAATTGTCGCCGATGCCGTGGATCAGCAGAATCGCAGGTCCAGAGCCCGCCGTTCGAAATGCGCGCCGATAGCCGTGGATGGTGCGGAACTCCAATTCGGGCGTGAGTTCCCGCACAGGGCGCAGGTTGGGCGTTCGCGCGGCCATTGCGACAACTTAGCTGCCCTCACACACCGGCGCTATTTGGCGTCGTCGTCCTTGCCCCTGTCCTGTTGCCGGAGGAATCGCTCGAACTCCGCACCCAGCTCGTCGCCGCTGGGCAGATCCTCATCGTGGGCCAGCAGCGATCGGTTCTCCTGCGCGGCGGCGAACGCGTCGTACTGGCGCTCCAGCGCGGTCACCACCTGAGCCACTTCGCTGCTGCCCTCGACCTGTTCGTTGATCTTCTCCTGGATTTCGGCGCCCGCCGCGTCCAGCGCGTCCAGCGGGATCTGGAGGGAGCCGCTCTTGGCGACCTCCGCCAGCAGCACCTCCGCGGCGGCGGGATAGTCGGTCTGGGCCAGATAGTGCGGTACGTGAACAGTGAATCCGACGACCTCGTACCCGTGCTGTGACATCCGGAACTCCAGCAGGTTCGACACGCTGCCTGGCACCTGCACTTCGCCCACCCAGGGCTGATGCTCGGCGATCAACTCCTTGTCGTTGGAGTGCGCGGTCAGTGTGATGGGCCGCGTGTGCGGTACGGCCATCGGGATCGCGCCAAGGCCGATCACCCGCCTGACCCCCAGCCGTTCGGCCAGTAGCCGCACGGCGGTCAGGAAACGCTCCCACCGCAGGTCCGGCTCCATTCCGGCGAGCAGCAGAAACGGGGTGCCGACGCTGTCGTGCAGCGCGTACAGGCTGAGCTCGGGGTCCTCGTAGTGGGTGAAGTGGTCGGTCTTGAAGGTCATCAGCGGACGCCGCGACCGATAATCGAGCAGTTCGTCGATCGCGAACGACGCCACCAACTCGGTGTCCAGCGTGTTCTTCAGATGCTGGGCGGCCAGCCGAATGGCGTGTCCGGCGTCGGAGAAGCCCTCGAGTGCGTGGATCAGCACCGGTCCCCGGCCATCCGCTGAGGTCAGCTGCGGCGCGGGAAATTCGAGCTCGTACATGCCGGTCTGGTCCGGCTGGTAGTGCTGCTCGGGTTGATGTGCCTGGTCCGCCATCTCCACCTCCTCGACGGTGTGAAGGCCTTCGTCGCCTTCCCATCGTGACAACCAGTGTGGCCCATGTTGCGTTCCCGTTCGCGCCCGCACCTATACGTCGCGAGGCGATGGGCCCGACCAGGTCGTCTGCGACGGTCAGACGCGGAACTGATTCAGCGCGCGCAGCTTGTTCATCACGTCCAGCGCGGCGACCTTGTAGGCCTCGGAGAACGTCGGGTAGTTGAAGACCGCGTCGACCAGGTATTCGATGGTGCCGCCACAGCCCATCACGGCCTGGCCGATGTGGACCATCTCGGTCGCGCTGGTGCCGAAGATGTGCGCACCGAGCAGCTTGAGATCGTCGGTCGACACCAGCAGTTTCAGCATGCCGTAGGAATCGCCGGCGATCTGGCCGCGCGCCAGTTCGCGGTAGCGCGACACTCCGACCTCGTAGGG
>CAZOIX010000522.1:2600-3900 GCA_964579685.1 uncultured Mycobacterium sp. | reverse complement strand
AGCGCCTCCTTCTGCTGCAGCAGTGCCTGATTCGTCTCACGGGCGTTGCCGAGCGGATAGGACCGCTCGGCGGCGTCGGTCGACAGCCACAGGGTGGTGCCCAGGCCCACACCGAGCGAGGAGATGACCAGGACGACGAACGGCACGCGCGCGACCAGGGTGCGCGGGTTGAGGTCGATGGACGCCAGCTTGACGATGATGCGCTGACGCAGCGGAGGCCGGACGACCTTGGGCGCCTTGGCCTTACGCGCCTTGGCACGCGCCTTGGCCTGGCCGGCGTTCTTCGGCCGGGCGGGTGCGCGGGTGGGCCGCGGAACCGGGTTGGTCTGGGGCGCCGAACGCTGCGGACGCTGTTCGCGGGTGGGCTTGCGGCGAGGCTGGGCCTCAACGGCCCGGCGACCGTTTCTGGCATTGCGCCTGCGCTCGTCGTTCGCGCGTGACGGCGCCGACCGCTTGACCTTCATGGCCTTCCCCCTACCTTTTCCAGTGCCCGTAGCCGCACAGACGCGCTACGCGGGTTCGATGCGATCTCCTCCGGCCCTGCGCGCTCGGCGCCACGGGTCAGGGCGATGAAATCCGGTTCATGGCCGGGCAATTCGACCGGTAGGCCGGGCGGCGTCCGAGAGGCCGTGGCCGCGGAGAACTCGTTCTTCACGATGCGGTCCTCCAGCGACTGGTAGGCCATCACCACGATCCGGCCGCCCGGTGTCAGCGCCGAGAGCGCGGCGGGCAGCGCATCGCGTAGCGAGTCCAGCTCACCGTTGACGGCGATACGCAGAGCCTGGAACGTCCGCTTCGCGGGATGCCCGCCGGTGCGCCGGGCCGGCGCCGGGATCGCCTGGTACAACAACTCCACCAGCTCGCCGGTGGTCGAGAACGGTCGGTTGGCGCGTCTGCGGATGATCTGCGCCGCGATGCGCCCGGCGAACCGCTCCTCGCCGAACTCCCTCAGCACGCGTGCCAGCGATCGCTCGTCGTAGGTGTTGACGACGTCGGCGGCGGTCAGCGGGGCATCGGGGTCCATCCTCATGTCCAGAGGCGCGTCGGCCGCGTAGGAGAAGCCGCGTTCGGTGCGGTCCAGCTGCATCGAGGAGACCCCGAGGTCGAACAGAATTCCGTCGATATCGCCTGCCCAGTAGTCGCTTTGCGCGAGCGCGCCCTCGATCCCGTCGTAGCGGGTCCGCACCAGCAGCACCCGGTCGCCGAAGCGCGACAGTCGCTCACCGGCGATCCAGAGGGCGTTGGGATCGCGGTCGAGCCCGATCAGGCGCAGGGCGGGAAACTCGGTGAGGAATCGTTC
>CAZOIX010000522.1:0-2590 GCA_964579685.1 uncultured Mycobacterium sp. | reverse complement strand
GCGCCCAGCGTGGCGTCGACGAGCACGGCGCCGCTGCCATCGGCGTCGTTGCGGGTCAGTGCCGGGGTCAGGAGTTCGACGCACCGGTCGAGCAGCACGGGAATGTGGTCTGGCATCGCTGTGCCTCCGATTGGGCCTCCGGTGAGGGCCTTTGCATCGAGGTCCCTGCCCGAGGGGGTGGACCTGGCGTCGGGGAAGTACGCCAGGGCCGGTTCGGACAGAGGCCACGATGCAAGGGCACCGTGCCGGCCGGCCGCATCAGATGATGTCGTGCAGAGCTTCATCTGTGGCCGCGGAGAAGTTCTCTTCGTGGGTCTGCTGGTAGTCCTGCCACGCCGCCGAATCCCAGATCTCGAGGTAATCGACGGACCCGATCACCACACAGTCCTTGGTGAGGTTGGCGTAGCGGCGGTGATCGGCCGACAACGTGATCCGGCCCTGGGTGTCGGGGTGCTGTTCGTCGGTGGCCGCGGCCAGATTTCGCAGGAAGGCCCGAGCTTCCGGATTGCTCCTGGACGCCTGCGAAGCCCGTCGGGCCAGCTTTTCGAACTCGGCGCGCGGATAGACGGCGAGGCTGTGATCTTGGCCTTTGGTGACCATCAACCCTCCTGCCAGCGCGTCGCGGAACTTGGCGGGCAACGTGAGCCGCCCCTTGTCGTCGAGCTTCGGCGTGTAGGTGCCGAGAAACATCTCGCCAACCTCCCGCCACCCTGCCTATCAACAGAGCCCCGGTTGCTCCGTTGACCGCCACTTTACCCCACAATCCCCCACATCACTCCATTTGATAGCAAAACTTGACCACGCGCCCCCACAGTTCAGGGAAATCGCGGGTGACGGCACCGCGCGTGCCGCAGCGCGGCCGTGTCAGGACGAAGAAACCCCAGCTGGGAGGGCTGAAGCCGCGCCGTGGGGCGGTGTGGGGACAAAAAAGGGGTAGCCCCGGCGGGCTACCCCTGTGGTCGTGCCGGATCTATTCGTCGAAGCGGCGACGGAAGCGGTCCTCCATGCGGCTGGTGAACGAACCGCCGGACCCCTTGGCCTTCTTCTGTCGCTGCTGACCCACCTCGTCGGTAGTCGAACGGTCGCGGCTGCCGGTCACGCGCGGACCCGTGATCGCGAAGACCACGCCGCCGAACATCACGACGAAGCCGATGACGGACAGGATCGCGAAGTCACCGATCCGGGTGGCCGGGATTGCGATACCCGCCACCAGCATCGCCAGCCCGATCACGAAAAGCGCCGCACCCTGCAGTCGGCGCCGGGTGGAGGGCGCGCGCAGCGTCCCACCGCGGACGCTCGAAGCGAACTTCGGATCCTCGGCGTAGAGCGCGCTCTCGATCTGATCGAGCATGCGCTGCTCATGATCGGAGAGTGGCATTCGTCCCTCCCTCGGGGCCCTGGAGCCGATGCGACCGGTCTCTGTCGTTCAAACTGATGTCCGCGCAGACTCGCGGACGCCTAACAGTCATGATACGAGGTCAATCTGAGCCGTACCACCTAGTTCGACGCCCGATTGTATGACGTGAGCCGCCGCTGGCAAGCAACACGGGGATCCATTCGATAATGGTGTGAAAGTGATCGCACGACGCTGTTCGGGACAGGAGCAAGTTGGCGACATTTCTGATCGATCTGTCGCCGAGCGACATGCAACACCGGCTCGGTGACGCCCTGGCCGTCTATGTGGACGCCATGCGCTATCCGCGGGGTACCGAAGACCAGCGCGCATCGATGTGGCTCGAGCACACGCAGCGGGGCGGCTGGAAGGCGGTGGCTGCGGTCGAGGTCCCCGATCAGGACGGACCCGAGGGGGCATCGACGTCGAAGACCCAGCTGTCCGAGGCACCCCTGCTCGGGATCGCCTACGGCTACTGCGGTGCGCCGGATCAGTGGTGGCAGCAGCAGGTGGTCGCGGGCCTGCACCGGGTGGGAGCCGACACCGCGCGCATCACGGAGCTGATGACCAGCTACTTCGAGCTGACCGAGTTGCACATCCATCCCCGTGCCCAGGGCCGCGGCCTCGGTGAGGCGCTGACGCGCCGACTGCTCGCGAACCGCTTTGAATCACACGTGTTGCTGTCGACACCCGAGATCAACGGAGAAGCCAACCGGGCCTGGCGGCTGTACCGCCGGCTCGGCTTCGCCGACATCATCCGTGGCTACCACTTCGCGGGCGACCCCAGGGCCTTTGCCATCCTGGGCCGGGCTTTACCTCTCTGAGCCGCTGTGGGCCGCGCGGGTCTGGCACGATGACCACGTGCGCGCCCAGCATTCTCGAAACCGGCGACTGCTCGCTGTCGTGTTGCTGATCCTCGTCGTCCTGCCGTCGGTCGTCGGATGCGTACGGATCCGGACGTCGCTCACCGTGTCGCCGGACGACAGGGTGTCGGGCCAGATCATCGCGGCGGCCAAAGCACGCGACTCCGACGACAACGGCCCGCAGCTGCTCAACAACCTGACCTTCGCCAACAAGGTGGCTGTCTCGGAATACAGCCGCGACGACTACGTCGGTTCGCAGGCGGTGTTCTCGGACCTCACGTTCGCCGAACTGCCCCAGCTGGCCAACATGAACCGCGACGCAGCAGGGGTGGAC
>CAZOIX010000521.1:574-3911 GCA_964579685.1 uncultured Mycobacterium sp. | reverse complement strand
ACGAACAACAGCGAGCCGCTGAGCAGCGATCGCTTGCCCTGGCGCCAGATGAGGTCGTGTTCCCGGTTCGCGCGCCGCAGCCGCAGCTCGCAATAGAGGCGGACGGCCGCGACGACCTTTGCGCTCTCCTCATCGGAGCATTCGCTGGCGATGTCCAGGACGATGCGCTGGTCAGCGCCGACCTCTCTGCGGGCCAGCATCCGTTCCACCAGTTCGTCCATACCGCTGTCGATGCGACGTGCGCCGCCCAGCAGACCGCTCGGATCGGCATAGAACAACTCGTCGGGGTTGGCCACCTCGATCACCACATCGGCCGGGGGCGGTCGCCTATCGCGTCGCAGCTTCATCACACCTCCCCGCCCGGGGCGCACCGTTCACCAACGGCACGTGCGAATACTACGTACAAAGGGGCTCGTCAAAGCCCAAAATGCGATGGACTGACCGTCGCCGGTCGCTATGCGTCGACCAGCGGCTTGAGCGCCTCGCCTACCTTCGTGACGACACCGGGTGTATAGCCGTGCGTCGGGAGATTGATGATCACGCCGTCGACGCCCACATCCAGCACTCGACGCTTGATCTCCTCGGCCACCTGATCGGGGGTACCGGTTACCGCACGGCCACTGCGCGCCTCGCCGATGTCCCTGGGTGCGTCGTACCCGTCCAACACGACGGTCAGCAAGGTGCTCGTTTCCAAAGTCGCGGGGTCGCGGTCGATTTCGGCGCACCGCTGCTGCAGTACGTCCAGCTTTCCCTGCAGCTCGTCGATGTTGGCGATGAGGTTGAGGTGGTCGGCATAGCGGGCAGCCAATCGAAACGTCTTCTTCTCACCGCTGCCGCCCAACATGATCGGGATGTGGTCGCGATAGCGCGGCTCGTTGATCGCACCTTCGGTGCGGTACCACTTTCCGGAGAAGCTGGGACGCTCGCCGTGAATCATCGGGGTGATGATCTGCAGCGCCTCATCCAGCTTTTCGAACCGCTCAGTGAAGGTGTCGAAGTCGAAACCCAGCTGGTGGTGCTCCAGCTCGAACCAGCCCGCTCCGATACCGAGGATCGCGCGCCCCGCGCTGACGACGTCCAGGGTCGTCACCGTCTTCGCAAGCAAGGTCGGGTTGCGATACGTATTGCCGGTCACCAACGTGGACAACTGCACTCGCTCGGTGGCCGCGGCCAACGCGCCCAATGTGGTGTACGCCTCCAACATCGGTTCGTCGGGCTCACCCAGCCCGGGCAACTGATAGAAGTGGTCCATCACCAGCACGGTGTCGAACCCGGCGGCCTCCGCCTCCTGGGCTTGGGCCCTGACAGCGGGAAACAGTTCGGCGACGGGCCCGCCGTAGGAGAAGTTGGGGATCTGCAATCCGAGTCGAACGGTCACGCTTGTATGCAACGGGGCCGCGCCGCCCACAAATTCCGGAGTTGCCGTAACGATTGAATGTGACACTCTCACCATGCCGTCCAAGTCCCTGGCGTTCGTCGTCTCGTCACTCATCGCGTTGACCGGGGCCGCGTGCTCCGGCCAGGAGCCTCACCGTCCGGCATGGGCGGCGCTGACGGAACGCGGACTCGGCGACATCGCGCTGAAGCCCGGCAGCAACGTCCGAGTCTTCAACGAGGTCGACCTGGAGAACCGGGATTTCATTGCCTACGACCAATCGACGGGGTATCTGACGCTGCAACCCGGAACGTATCGATGTGACGGTTGGTCTCTCACCACCTTCGGATACGAGTTGACGCCGGAGCAACGCGCGGCGCGGTTCTCCGCACCCGGCTACGCCTTCTTCTACAACCTGGACACCGAAAGAATCGAGATTCTCGGTTCCATGCAGGATCCGCTCGATTCGCAACCGAGCATCATCGACGGCGTCATCCGCGTTCAGGAAACGACGCGCTACTACCTGGCGCATCAAAACGGGAAGAATGTCGACGGTGTCAGTCTGCAAATCTTCGAGCCCGACGTCAGAATGCCGGACGGATCGCCTTCGACCAATCATGCGTTCGCCCAACTGGTCGTCGAGCGGCTCTAGGCCCGTCGATCACCTCAACGAAAACACCCCCGGTCCAATAGGACCGGGGGTGTTTTGCAGTTCAGCGATCAGTGGTGGTGATGACCGTGGCCGTGGCCGTGGCCGTCATCTTCCTCCTCGGCCGGCTTCTCCACGACGGCCGTCTCGGTGGTGAGCACCATCCGCGCGACGGACGCCGCGTTCAGCACGGCCGAGCGGGTGACCTTGACCGGATCGACGACGCCGTCGGCGGCCAGATCCCCGTACTCGAGAGTGGCGGCGTTGAAACCCTGCCCGTCAGGCAGTTCGGCGACCTTGTTCACCACGACCGAACCGTCCAGTCCGGCGTTGGTGGCGATCCAGTACAACGGAGACGACAACGCCGAGGCGAACAACTCGACCCCGAGGCGCTCGTCACCGCTGACGCCGTCGCGCACCTTGTCCAGCGCCTTACGCGCCTTGATCAGCGCCGATCCGCCACCGGCGATCACACCCTCCTCGACAGCCGCCTTGGCTGCCGAGACGGCATCCTCGACCGCTTCCTTGCGCTTCTTGAGGTCGGTCTCGGTGGCCGCGCCGACCCTGATGACCGCGACACCGCCGGACAACTTGGCCAGACGCTCCTCGAGCTTCTCGCGATCCCAATCGGAATCGCTTGCCTCGACCTCGGACCGCAGCTGAGCCTTGCGCCCTTCGATGGCGTCCTGCGTGCCACCGCCGTCGACGATGACCGTGCTGTCCTTGTCGACCACGACCCGCCGCGCAGTACCCAGCACGTCCAAGCCGACCTCACGGAGCACCAGACCGACATCGGGGTTGACGACCTGTCCGCCCGTCACGACGGCCAGATCATCGAGGAACGCCTTGCGGCGGTCCCCGAAGAACGGCGCCTTGACCGCAACGGCCTTGAGTGTCTTGCGAATCGCATTGACCACCAACGTCGACAGGGGTTCACCCTCGACGTCCTCGGCCACGATCAGCAGCGGCTTACCCGCCTCGGCGACCTTCTCCAACAACGGAAGCAGATCCGGCAGCGAGCTGATCTTCTCGCGGTGCAGCAGCACCAGCGCGTCCTCGAGCACGGCCTCCTGGGAGTCGAAGTCGGTGATGAAGTACGCCGAGATGAAGCCCTTGTCGAAGCCGACGCCCTCGGTGACCTCGAGCTCGGTGTCCAGCGTCGAGGATTCCTCGACGGTCACGACGCCATCGGCACCGACGGTGGTCATCGCCTCGCCCACCAGCTTGCCGACCTGCTCGTCGCGCGAGGAGACCGTGGCGACCTGGGCGATGCCGGTCGAGTCGCTCACCGGTGTCGCCGCGGCCAATAGCGC
>CAZOIX010000521.1:0-564 GCA_964579685.1 uncultured Mycobacterium sp. | reverse complement strand
AGACCGCGTCTGCGGCCTTGCCGATGCCCTGGCCGAGTGCGATCGGGTTGGCACCGGCCGCCACGTTGCGCAGCCCGCCCTTGATGATCGCCTGCGCGAGCACGGTCGCCGTGGTGGTGCCGTCGCCTGCCACGTCGTTGGTCTTGGTGGCGACCGACTTCACCAGCTGGGCGCCCAGGTTCTCGAACGGATCCTCCAGCTCGATCTCGCGGGCGATGGTGACGCCGTCGTTGGTCACCACCGGGCCGCCGTACGCCTTGGCCAACACCACGTGGCGACCGCGCGGCCCCAGCGTGATCCGCACGGCGTCGGCGAGCTTGTCGACGCCGGCTTCCATTGCCCTGCGCGCAGTTTCGTTGAACTCAATCTGCTTGCTCATGAATGTGCTTCCTGACTAAGAGGAGATGAACGAGTGCCGCCCCGGAACTCACCCGTCGACGCGGGAAGCTCCGGGGCGGGACACGGGTGCTTACTTGTTGACGACAGCCAACACGTCGCGGGCGGAGAGAATCAGGTACTCCTCGCCGTTGTACTTGATCTCGGTGCCGCCGTACTTGCTGTAGA
>CAZOIX010000520.1:0-3912 GCA_964579685.1 uncultured Mycobacterium sp. | reverse complement strand
GGCAGGCGGTGCGGCGCGGGCATCCGAGCCGGGAGCTGGCATACACCCTGATCACGAGCTTGACGGCCGCCGACCGGCAGGCCCACCAGCGCGACATCCTCGATGTTTACCGACATGCGCTGGCGGCCGCGGGGGGACCGGATCTGGATCGCGAGGACTTGTGGACGCGCTACCGGCAAAGCGCGTTGTACGCATATGTCGCCGCCCTGGTCACCGCGGGGATGGGCGGCATGCAGGACGAAGGGATCGCGTTGAAGGGTTTGCGGCGCGCCGTTGCGGCGCTCGACGATCTCGACACGGTCGCGGTCCTCAAGAAGTCGCTGTGAGCGACGAACTACCATCATGGAACCCAAGCGATTGAGGCCCAGGAAGTGAACGAACCGCTGCGCGATACGTCCGGCGCCGTCGAGGACACCTCGACCCGACACCGCATCCTCGTCGCGACCGCCGAAGTGCTCGCGCGCAGTGGACAGACCAAACTCAGTCTTTCGGAGGTCGCGCTGCAGGCCGGGGTGTCCCGGCCGACGCTGTACCGCTGGTTCGCCTCCAAGCAGGAACTGCTCGACGGCTTCGGGATCCACGAGCGCGAGATGTTCGACAACGGGATCAGCAAGGCGACCGCGGGCCTGCGCGGCACCGAGAAGCTCGATGCCGCGCTCCGATTCATCGTCGATTACCAGCATTCGTATTCGGGGGTGCGACTCGTCGACATCGAACCAGAGGTCGTCATCGGGCAGCTGGGGCGAATCCTGCCGATCATGCGGGCGCGCCTGGAGAAGCTTTTGACCGGCCCGAACGGAGCAGTCAAGGCCGCCACGGCAATTCGCGTCGCGATCTCGCACTACATCGTGCGCAGCGACGACGACGACCAGTTCCTGGCACAGCTCCGGCACGCGGCGGGGATCAAGCACCAGGGCTGACCGGTCGGGGACCGCGTCGGGTAGTGACACTTCCGCAGATGTTTGTAATGCTGAGCGTATGACCAGCGTGCAAGACGAAACGGGAGTACTGGCCGGCGAAGAGCGGATGCTCATCGACGGCGAACTGCAGTTCACCGAGAGCGGTGCGAAGTTCGATGTGATTCACCCCGCCAGCGAGGACGTGGCCGGCCAGGCGACCGATGGAACGGTCGCGGACATCGGACGCGCGGTCGGGGCCGCGCGACGGGCGTTCGACGAGACCGACTGGTCGCGAGATCTGGACTTCCGCTACCACTGCCTGACGCAGTTGCACGAGGCGTTCGAACGCAACAAGGAGCACCTGCGGCGGGTGTTGATCACCGAGGTCGGCTGCCCGGTGAAGGTGACCGGCTCTCAGATCGAGAGCCCGATCGACGAGGTCAAACACTGGGCCGAACACGGCAGGAACTTCGAGTATCTGGCCGACAACGGCGTGCACGACACCCCGCTCGGGCCTGCGCGCCGAAAGATCCACTACGAACCCGTCGGGGTGGTCGGGGCCATCACTCCGTGGAACGTGCCGTTCTATCTCAACGTCGCCGAGACGGTGCCCGCGCTGATGGCCGGTAACACCGTGGTCCTCAAACCCGCACAGCTGACTCCGTGGTCGGGCAGCGAGTACGGCCGCATCGTGGCCGAGGAGACCGATATCCCGCCCGGTGTCTTCAATGTGGTGGTATCCAACGCCAACGAGGTCGGTGCGGCGTTGTCGGGCGATCCGCGGGTGGACATGATCACGTTCACCGGGTCGACGGCGACGGGGCGCGCGATTCTGGCCGCGGGTGCGCCGACGGTGAAGAAGACGCTGTTGGAGCTTGGCGGAAAGTCCGCCCATATCGTGCTCGACGACGCCGACTTCAACATGGCGTTGCCGATGGCGGCATTGATGGCATGTGTGATGTCCGGCCAGAGCTGCATCCTGCCCAGTCGTATCCTGTTGCCGCGCAGTCGTTATGACGAGGGCATCGAGATCATGAAGAACATGATGGAGAACTTCCCGATCGGCGACCCCTGGGATCCGAACAACATGCAGGGCCCGCAGATCAGCGAGACCCAGCGGCAGAAGGTGCTCGGCCTGATCAAGAGTGGCATCGACTCGGGTGCGCGGCTGGTGACCGGCGGCGGTGTCCCCGAGAATCTGCCGACGGGCTACTACGTGCAGCCGACACTGCTCGCCGATGTCGACCCGGATTCGCAAGTGGCGCAGGAAGAAATCTTCGGCCCGGTGCTGTCGGTCATCCCCTATGACACCGACGACGAGGCGATCGCCATCGCCAACAACTCGATCTACGGCCTCTCCGGTGAGGTGTCCGGCGGCGACGTCGACCGTGCGTTCGCGGTGGCCAAGCGGATGCGGACGGGCAACGTCACCATCAACGGCAGGAGCCATTTCGGCATCGGCAGCCCCTTCGGCGGAACGAAGCAGAGCGGTCTGGGCTACCGCAACGGTGAAGAGGGCTACAAGGAGTACTTGGAGGCGAAGACGATCGGTCTTCCCGAATGAGTGACGAGGCCGAAATCGCCCGTCTGCTCTACCGATACGCCCGCGCCGTGGACACCAAGGACTGGGAGCTGTACCGGTCGGTGTTCACCGACGACGCCCACATCGACTACTCCTCGGCGGGCGCGATCGTGGGCAGCCGCGACGACGTCGTCGACTGGTTCGCGGCCAATTTCGGCGTCATCGCGTGGAGCATGCACTACATCACCAACATCGAAAGCGAGATCACCGGCGACACCGCCACAGTTCGCGCGATGTTCTACAACCCGATGCAACTTCCCGGGATGGCGGAGACGAGCACCTGCGGCGGCTACTACCACCACGAATTGGTGCGGACATCCGACGGGTGGCGCAGCCGCCGGCTCCGCGAGGAGAACGTGTGGTTCGTCAACCAACCCGGTGGACCCGGTTCATGAAATCCGGGTTTTGCAGACAAAGGCGAGTAGACGTCTGCAAAACTCGGATTTCGGGGTGCGACGGCACCAACCGGTCAGCCCTCGGCGGCCAATTGACCGCAGGCGGCCGCGATTTCCCGACCGCGGGTGTCGCGCACGGTGCATGACACCCCGCGCTCCCGTACCCGCTTGACGAACTCCCGCTCGGCGGCTTTGGGACTGGCGTCCCATTCGCTTCCCGGTGTGGGGTTCAGCGGGATGACGTTGACGTGGGCGAGCGGGCCGAGCGCTGAATGCAGCCGCTTACCCAGCAGATCGCCTCGCCACGGCTGGTCGTTGACATCGCGGATGAGTGCGTATTCGATCGACACCCGCCGCCCGGTCGCATCCGCGTAATACCGTGCCGCGTCCAGCGCTTCGGATACCTTCCAGCGACTGTTCACCGGAACCAGCGTGTCGCGCAGCTCGTCGTCGGGGGCGTGCAGCGACAGCGCCAGCGTCACGCCGAGGCGTTCGTCGGCCAGCTTGCGGATCGCCGGGGCCAGCCCGACCGTCGACACGGTGACCGAGCGCGCCGAGATGCCGAAGCCGTGCGGCGGTGCGGCGGTGATGCGACGCACGGCGGCGAGCACGCGGTTGTAGTTGGCCAGCGGCTCGCCCATACCCATGAACACGATGTTGGACAGCCGTCCGCCGCGGGCGGCAGGTGCGATCCCGTCGCCGTCGCGATCGCGCAGTTCCACCGCCGCCGCCCGCACCTGCTCGAGGATCTCGGCGGTCGACAGATTGCGCTGCAGCCCGCCCTGGCCCGTCGCGCAGAATGGGCACGCCATTCCACATCCGGCCTGCGAGGAGATACACACCGTGTTGCGTTGTGGATAGCGCATCAGCACGGATTCGAATGTCGTGCCGTCGACCGCGCGCCACAGCATCTTGCGGGTTTCGCCCGCGTCGCATTCGATTTCACGCACCGCCTCGGCCAGCTTCGGGAACAGTGCAGCCGCGATCTGGTCCCGAACAGCCGCAGGCAGGTCGGTCATCTGATGAGGGTCGGCGA
>CAZOIX010000519.1:0-3915 GCA_964579685.1 uncultured Mycobacterium sp. | reverse complement strand
CGCCGATGGACGGGGTCACCCCGCGGCCGCGGCCAGCGGCAGGACGGCGCCGACGGACGTCAGCTCCCCCGGTAACCCCGACGCCTCGCGTATCTCGACGAACGCGTCGATCATCGCGTCGGTGGCCTCGTGGGGGTCGGCGAGGGTGACGTCGTCGGTCAGCACCGAGATCGCGAGCTGGTCGACGTAACTCCAGACAGTGACGTTCATCCCGCTGCCCGCGACCACCGGCCCGACCGAGTAGATCTCCGTGACAAGGCCGCCTTCTATCGAGCCGCGCTCACGGGGCCCTGGCACGTTCGACACCGTCAGGTTGAACACGCTCGCCGACTCGACCCGCCTGGCCTGACGGCGGAATATCCCGGGCGCCATCGCCGGCGGAAGGTAGGACATCCAGGCGGGCAGCACCGTGGGCCCGAGCAGCTGGTGGTTTTCTTTGGCGATGCCGGTGGACAACGCGGTCAGTCTCACCCGCTCCAGTGGATCGTCGATGTGCACCGGCAACGACGGTGTGATGTAGGTGAACTCGTTGCCGTCCAACCTCTCTCGCGAGGGGTTGGTGCTCACCGGCACACCGGCGAGCAGGGGCGTGTCAGCGCGCCCGTCGTAGCGCAACAGCAGCCGACGCAGCGCGCCGGCGACCGTCGCCAACACGATGTCGTTCAGCGTCACGCCCAGGTGCTTACCGGTCTCCTTGACATCGGAGAGCGCCAGCGGCGCCGTCGCGAATCGCCGCCCCGGGGTCACCACATGGTTCACGAAGCACGGCGGCGGTGCGAAGTTGCGGGCCAGGTCGCGATGTTCGCCACGTTCCTTGGACCGCCGTCGGACCCGCGAGACCCCCGCAGCGGTCTCACTCATCAGCCGTGGCAGCTTCCGGATCAGGCTCGCATGGTCGCGGCCGGCGGCGGCCAGCAGATCTCGCCGGGTGAGGAGCACGTCGCTGATGGTCGGCACGACGGCGCCGGCGGGGTCCGGCTCCATCGCCTTGGCCATCTGGTTGGCCGAGGCGACGCCGTCCGCGAGGACATGGTGCACCTTGTGCACGATGGCGATCCGGTCGTCCGCCAGCCCCTCGACGAGATACATCTCCCACAGCGGATGGGCGCGGTCCAGCGGTGTGCTGGCGATCTCGCCGATCAGCGCGTCGAGTTCGCGGCGGCCGCCGGGCGCGGACACTCGGGTGCGGCGAAGGTGGTAGTCGAGATCGATGTGGTCCTTCTCCACCCACATCGGGTGATGGAGCTTGAGTGGGATGTCGACGAGTTGGTAGCGCAGCGGGGTCAGCGCCATCAACCGCGGATAGGCGACCTGGCGGAACAATTCGAAGTCGAAACCGTCGACCCCCGATACGTCGAGGATGCCGATCTTCAAGGTGTGCATGTGGATCTCGGGCGTTTCGCTGTAGAGCATCAACGCATCCACACCGTTGAGTCGTTTCATGTCCCCCCGTTCGACGGCGTATCCGGCGCTCCCCCAATTGCACCTCTTCGGCTGTCCGGTCACGCGACTTCGCCAAAGAAATGACTCTCGTTCCCGGCTTTGCCAAGCTGGGGTCATGAGTCTGGTGACCGGACGTGGTCCGCTCAGCACACATCCTGCCGGATGGTTCACCCCACCGGTGGCCGCAGGCACCGTTTTCGTCGAACCTCACCCTCGGCGAGTGCAGGCATTGCGCGGCGGCCACGCGGTGATCGACACCGAACGGGCGCTGTTGGTCCACCGGGCCGACCGGCCCTTGAGCTATGCGTTTCCCGCCGACGACGTCGGGGAGCTTCGGAGTGAACCGGTCGCCGAGGCACCCGGCTACGTCCAGGTGCCGTGGGACGCGGTCGACGCGTGGCTGGAGGAAGGGCGCCGCCTCGTCCACTATCCGCCGAACCCGTATCACCGCGTCGATTGCCGGCCGACGGATCGCGCGCTGCGCGTCACCGTCGGCGACGAGATCCTGGTGGACACGTCGGACACGGTGATCGTGTTCGAAACCGCGCTCGAACCCCGCCTTTATGTCGCCCCGTCACTGGTGCGTACCGAACTGCTACGACGCTCGCAGACGAGCAGCTACTGCAACTACAAGGGCTATGCGACCTATTGGTCGGTGGCCGACGGGGACCGCGTCGTCGACGACGTGGCATGGAGTTACGACGAACCGCTCCCCGAAACCATGCCGATCAGAGGCTATTTCAGCTTCGACCCAGACCGCGCCGAAGTTGTGGCTGAACTGCCGAAACCGTGAGCGTCGGCGGACCGGACGCCGCGGACTATGACCCACATCACAGTCCGTGCCATGACCTGGCTGCCTACGGTTGCGTCACCGTAACTTCCGGTTGCGTACGTTTTCCCTGCTCAGCCACACTTCTAACGGCTACAGCGAAGGGAAGCAAGCGGTGGGGCACTACATCACCAACGTGCGCGATATCGAGTTCAACCTCTTCGAGGTGCTCGGCCTGGGCAGCGTCCTGGACTCCGGCGGCTACGGCGACCTCGACGTCGACACCGTGCACACCATGCTCGACGAGGTCGCCCGGCTTGCCGAAGGTCCGGTCGCCGAATCGTTCGCCTCCGCCGACCGTCATCCGCCCGTATTCGATCCCAAGACGCACTCCATCAGCGTGCCGGGCGAATTGGCCAAGTCGGTTCAGGCGATCAAGGACTCCGATTGGTGGCGTATCGGCATCGCGGAGGAAATCGGTGGCGTCGCGGCGCCGGCGCCGCTGGTGTGGGCCGTCAACGAGATCCTGCTGGTCGCCAACTCATCGGCCGCCTTCTGGTGGGCGCTGGGCCCAGCAATGGCCAATGCGCTCTACGTCGAGGGCACCGATGAGCAGAAACGCTGGGCCGCTGCGGGTGTGGAGCGCGGGTGGGCGGCAACCATGGTGCTCACCGAACCCGACGCCGGTTCCGACGTCGGAGCGGGCCGCGCCAAGGCCATCGCCCAACCCGATGGCACCTGGCACATCGAAGGCGTCAAACGTTTCATCTCGGGCGGCGACGTCGGCGACACCGCCGAGAACGTCTTCCACCTCGTGCTGGCCCGCCCCGAGGGCGCCGGCCCGGGCACGAAGGGGTTGAGCCTGTTCTATGTTCCGAAGTTCCTCTTCGACCCCGAAACGTTCGAACTCGGTCCTCGCAACGGTGTTTTCACGACCGGCCTGGAACACAAGATGGGCATCAAGTCGTCGCCGACATGCGAACTGACCTTCGGCGCCGACGGTGTTCCGGCCGTCGGATATCTGGTCGGCGATGTCCACAACGGCATCGCGCAGATGTTCACCGTCATCGAGAACGCCAGGATGACGATCGGCGTCAAAGCGACCGGCACGCTGTCGACGGGCTACCTCAATGCGCTGGCGTACGCCAAGGAACGCATACAGGGCGCCGACATGACCCAGATGACCGACAAGACCGCGCCTCGCGTGGCGATCATCGCCCACCCCGATGTGCGGCGCAGCCTGATGACCCAGAAGGCGTACGCCGAGGGTCTGCGGGCGCTCTACATGTACGCCGCAGCACACCAGAACAGCGATGTCGCCGAACATGTCTCGGGAGCAGACCCGGGGCTGGCGCACCGGGTCGACGACCTGCTGCTGCCCATCGTCAAAGGGGTCGGTTCGGAGCGTGCATACGAAATCCTGACCGAATCGCTGCAGACGTTGGGTGGGTCGGGGTTTCTTCAGGACTATCCGATCGAGCAGTACATCCGCGATGCGAAGATCGACTCGCTGTACGAGGGGACCACCGCGATCCAGGCGCTGGACTTCATCTTCCGGAAGATCTTCCGTGACAACGGCGCGGCGCTGGCCCATGTGGCAGCGCAGATCAGCAAGACCATCGAGGCGTGTGACGCCGCACTGAAAACGCAGGCGGATCAGCTGCGGACTGCGCTCGCCGACGTGCAGGCGATGACGGCCAGGC
>CAZOIX010000518.1:0-3917 GCA_964579685.1 uncultured Mycobacterium sp. | reverse complement strand
ACCGGGCGCGTTGACGCCATCCTGCGTCGTCCCCGAGCCGCGCCAGCCCCTCCAGCAGGCCGCCCAGGCCAAACGCACCAATGAGGTTGACCGAGAAAGTCGCCCACGGCCACCCCGTGCCGTCGTGCGGCAAGAGCTTCTCGGCGTAGTACCGCAGCGCCGTGCCGACGACTGCTCCGGCGAAGATCCACGCCAATGCCGACGGCTGCAGATGCAACGGCCGTCCCGGTGCGGCCGATGCGTCGGGATCGACAGGCAACTCGGCGTGCGAATCGTTTGACGTCGTCGAGCTTCGCGCGCCTGCCACGTCATCGTGATCGCGCTCGACACCCGGCTGGTCTCCGGTCATGCGGCGACCTCGGGCAGCACCCATTTCAGAAGAGACACGTCGCTCCTACCCATCGCATACAGGTAGGAACTATCAGCCTGTTGGCGGTTCGAGCGAGCAGCCCGGGCGAGATCCATCACCACTGCGCTCGACTGTACCGCCCTGCCCGTGTTTTTCGTGGCCGGTGGCGGGCGGAAGGCCATGCGCGACCCGACACCATTAAAAGGTAAGCCTAGCCTCACTCGACCTTCGGGTGTACCGTCCCTCGCCGTGAAGCCGTCTACTGCCGAAGCGGTGAGCGCCGCTCTGTCCGAAATCCTTCGTGACGACATGAACGTCGACATTCGCCGAGTCACCCGCGAGTCGAGACTGATCGACGACGTCGGGCTCGACTCTGTCGCGTTCGCCGTCGGAATGGTGGCCATCGAGGACAAACTCGGTGTCGCGCTGTCCGAGGAGGACCTGCTCAGCTGTGACACCGTCGGCGACCTCGAAGCGGCCATCCTTGCGAAGGTGCCTGCCGCCCAGGCGAACTCGTGAACGAGCTGGCCGCCGCGGTATCGGCTGCGATGCGGGGCGCCCCGACCAAGCTGACAGTGCTCGATACCGACAGAGACAAGTGGGTTCACCACCCCTGGCAGGAAGTTCACTCGCGATCGGAGAACGTCGCCACCCGCATCGTCGACGACGGATCCACCGCGGTCGGTCTGGTCGGCGAACCCACGGTGGAATTCCTCGCCGCGATCCCGGGCGCCTTCTTCGCGGGCGCCGGGCTGTCGATCCTGCCCGGCCCTATCCGGCGGGCAGATCCTGGACACTGGGCCAAGTCCACTCTGGACAGATTCCGCGGCATCGGCGTCACGACGGCCTTCAGCCACGGCCACGAGTTGGAATTGTTGCGCGCGCAGGCCGAGGGAATCGTCATCCACGACCTCGCCGAAGTCGCTCACATTCACCGTTCGACCACCTTCGAGGGACCACGCAATTCGGACGTCGCGATTCTGCAGGGCACCGCGGGATCAACGGGAACGCCTCGCACAGCACAGATTTCGCCCGCGGCGGCGCTGGCCAACCTGCGCGGCTTGGTCGGCCGAGTCAACGTCGACGAGCACAGCCGTATGCACAGCTGGCTGCCGATCTACCACGATATGGGGCTGGCCTTCCTGCTCGTATCCGTGCTGGGCCAGGCAGAGCTCTGGCAGGCCCCCACAAAGGCGTTCGCCGGTAATCCGTTCGCATGGCTGAAATGGCTCGACGAAAGCAGGGCCACGATGACCGCAGCACCGAACATGGCGTTCAACATCATCGGCAAGTACGCCAGCGGGCTCTCCGATCTCAACCTGAGCAACCTCGGCTTCACTCTCAACGGCGGCGAACCCGTGGACTGTGAGGGATATGCTCGGTTCTCGAGCGAGATGGCCCGATTCGGCTTCAACCCCAACTCGTTGGCGCCGTCCTATGGACTGGCCGAATCTACCTGTGCGGTCACCATTCCCGTGCCGTTTACCGGCCTACACCTCGATGAGGTCAGCGTGACCACCGACGTGGGCGAATCCACTCGCCGCTTCGCGGTGCTCGGTCATCCGATAGCCGGGATGGAGGTGCGGGTAAACACCGATCAACCCCACTCCACCGAGGTGACCGGACGAGAGGTCGGCGCGGTAGAGGTCCGTGGCACGTCACTCATGACGGGGTATGTCGGCGAGGCGCCGATCGATCGCCAGGCATGGCTTCCCACTGGGGATCTCGGGTACCTCACCGACGACGGGCTGGTGATCTGCGGCCGCGCGAAGGAACTCATCACCGTGGCGGGCCGCAACATCTTCCCCACCGAGGTCGAGCGCATCGCCGGCACGATCGACGGGGTTCGGGACGGCTGCGTGATCGCGATCGGTACGGGTGAAACCAGTGCACGACCCAAGCTCGTCATTACCGCAGAGTTCAAGGGCGACGATGAGTCCGCGGCGCGCAGCGCCGTAGTGGAGCGAGTCGCGTCAGAATGCGGTGTGGTGCCCGCCGACGTCGTGCTCGTGAAACCCGGTGCGCTACCACGCACGTCGTCGGGCAAGCTGCGCCGGTTGGAGGTCAAGCGCACCCTGGACGGGGCCGGCCGATGACGGCAACCGCCCACGTCGCGGCGTCGGAGGAGTACAGCGAGCTGCTCGACCGTGTCTTCGACGAGCGAGTCAGAAAATGGACGGCCGAGGCCGAAGAGACCGAGCGCTTCCCTCGTGAGCTCATCGAATACCTCGGTCAATCAGGTGTTTTCGCGGCGAAGTGGCCGGATGGTCAGCAGCAGTCCGACGTCGGGAAGGTCATCGCGCTCGCGAGAAAGCTCGGTGTGTTGGGATCGGCGGGCATCGGCGTCGGCGTGGGATTGCACGACGCCGGGATCGCAATCCTGCGCCGCTTCGGCAAGTCGGACTACCTCCGTCACATCGCCGAACAGGCGATCCGCGGCGAGACCGTACTGTGCATCGGCGCATCCGAGCAATCCGGTGGCTCCGATCTGCAGATCGTCGGGACCGAGCTCCGCTCCGCGGGCGACGGGTTCGATGTCAACGGCATCAAGAAGTTCGTCTCGTTGTCACCGATCGCCGACCATGTCGTGGCGGTGGCGCGCAACGTCGATCACGACCCGAACAGCAAGCACGGCAGTGTCGCCGTCGTCGCCGTTCCCTTGGCGCAGTGCGAAATTCAGACCCCGTATCGCAAGGTCGGCGCCGGACCGCTGGATACCGCCGCCGTGCACATCAACACGTGGGTGCCTGCCGACGCTCTGGTCGCGCGTGCAGGCATCGGCCTGGCCGCGATCTCGTGGGGGCTCGCGCAGGAACGGATGTCGGTGGCGGGCCTGGTGTCGACCTTTTCCCAGCGCGTCATAGGAATCACACTGGCGCGCATGATGACCCGCCGTCAGTTCGGCAGCACGTTGTATGAACACCAGGCGCTGCGCCTGCGCATCGCCGACCTGCAGGCGCGTGTCGACATGTTGCGGTACGCGCTCGACGGCATCGCCGCGACGGGCAAGCTGGACCTACGGACCGCCGCAGCCATGAAGGTCAACGCCGCGCGGCTTGGTGAAGAGGTGCTCAACGAGTGCATGCACATCTTCGGCGGCTCGGGCTACCTGGTCGACGAGACCCCGCTGGGCCGGTGGTGGCGCGACATCAAGCTGGCGCGCGTCGGCGGCGGCACCGACGAAGTGCTGTGGGAACTGGTTGCCGCGGCGATGACGCCGGACTACGACGGCTACGCCGAGTTCAATCAGCTGCCCTGACTCAGTTGCAACCGCCGGCGCTGACCCACCGCCCGTTGTAGCCCACACAGCCGGTAACGGCCGGCGGCGGAGGCGGATCATCGGGCAGCGGCGCATAGTAGGCCGGTGGTGGTACGTAGGGTGCGACGGCGTCGGCAACGTTGACACAACCGCCGACAGAGATCCGCCGGCCGGCGCTGGCGCACACGTCGGCGCTGGCGGTGCCGGCGGGGATGATCGTCACGATGGCGCCGGGTAGCGCCGCGAACGCGAGTGCGGCGGCCATCCCGGCGACCCATGACCGCTTTGGTGGATGGTGAGGTGTCAAGG
>CAZOIX010000517.1:0-3920 GCA_964579685.1 uncultured Mycobacterium sp. | reverse complement strand
CGGGGGGTGTGTTGTTGAGTAGGCCGTCGAGCCGGTCGATCGCATCACGGAGCCCGTCCAGGCTTTCCCGGTTGCAGTTCGACAGGTCCTTGCCTGCGTCAGCACGAAGGGCGACCACCCGTTCCGCGCTGGTGATGGTCGCTTCGACCGCGTCCACGGTCTCGGCGATCTGCGCCCGCAACGTCGTGCGAGCGGAGTCCTTGGGCTGCTCCTTCGATGGCGGCGTGTACACCGCGTCAGCGAGCCCTTCTTCGACCGCACGTTCGGCGGTCAGCCACGTCTCGGCGTTCATCAGCTCCCGGAAGTGGGAAGCGTCACCGGAACCGTGGCGGGCGTAGATATCGGCGAGGAGCTGGTCCTGCTGTTCGAGCAGGGCGACCATCTCGCCGTGGTCGCGCTGGTCGCCGACCGTCATGCCCCACGCGTTGTGGATCATGAGCTGCCCGGAGTCGAGGATCAGGCGGGTGTCGCCGGCCTGAGCGATCACGGATGCGATCGATGCCGCGAGACCGTCGACGCGGGTCGTGATGTGTGACGGGTGGTTCCGCAGGGCGTTGTAGATCGCGATCCCGTCGAACACGTCGCCGCCGGGGCTGTTGATCTCCACGCTGATGCGGGGCGCCGTCACGGTGTCGAGGTCGGCGACGAAGTCCTGGGCGTTGACGCCGAGGAACCAAATCTCGTCGTAGATGCGGATCGTGGCCTCTTCGGCGGCGGCGTTCAGGATGTGGTAGCCGGCCTCGCGCTTCGCGACCGCTTCGGGGGCGTGCTCGGTGGCCTTGCCGCGCAGTTCGCCGATCGTGTCGACCATGCGGGCGCGCGCCCGATCCTTGAGCGTGGACATGTTCATGCGGGGGGCTCCTGTTCGGGAGGTGAAGTCGGCGCCTGCGCTCGAGCCTCGGGCGGGAAACCGAAGATTTCCGTCGACGCCCACTCAGACGAGAACAGGTCAGCGTCGATCGCGACCTTCGCCGTTTCGTACGATTCCTTCGTATTCCCCCGGAGATGTGCGTCGACATCGAACACAAACTGGCCGTTGAACGGCAGAAGCAGCGACAACTTCGGCTCGATCCGACGAATCCACGGCATCAACGCCACCCGCATCCGACGCTGGTCGCGCTGCTGGAGATTCCCGTACGTCAGGTTCGAGCCCTCCACCGGGATGCCGAGCTCGGACGGATCGAGCAGGAACATCTGCCCGGCGATCTCCGCAGCCGTGAACTTGCGGGTCTGGAGGAACTGGGCCTGCTCGTTCGTGACACCAGTCGGCTTCCATTTGCCACCAGCATCCAGCACACCCGGCAGGCCACGCCCGCCCGTCTTGCGCTTCTGCTTCCACTGGCGGGCGATGTTGCGCAACGTCTCCGGCTGCGCTGCGTTTGGCAGCTCGATGACGCCGGGCATGTTGCCCTCACCGTCGAAGTACTCCGAACCGAACCGCTGAGCAGCCAAACCCAGCCCGATCGACTGGCGGGCGTACTCGACCGGCGACATGCCCATGAGGTCGCCGGGACGGACCCGCCCTGGGATATGGATCACCGTTACGCCACGCGGCCTCTCGCCATGCACGTACACGACGCGCCGGCCACGCTCCATGCGGACCTCGCACTTCGACGGGTCCAACACCTCGACCGGGTACGGGTTCGTGAGTGAACCGAACGCCGCGACGTACGCGTTGCCCGACAAGAGCAGCGACCACACGATCTGGCCGAGCAGCGTCACGCGGTCGACATCCTCGGCCGGGTCGTCCACCCAACCGGGACGCCGCGAACCTTCGACCTTCACCGGCAGCGTCGAAATCTCATCGGTGATCAGCGACGCCGACCCGTACACCGCCAGAAGCTGCGACGCTGTCGTCTCCGACACCCGCACACCCGACGCCGTCGTACCGACGTTCTCGCCGGGCCAGTAACCCCAACCGCCGTTTGCCGTGTCCGCGTTCTCCCACGGGACGCCACCGATCGCGTTCTCGGGACGCGAGAACAAAGCCGACAACATCAGCCGTCCTCCATCGCCAAGCCGAGATAGCAGGCAACAATCGACAGCGCCATCACGACACCACCGGGACCGAACGCAAGGCCGGCGCCGATCGGCAACCCGACGAGCGCGAGAATTTGGAGGATCGCAGCGATCATTCGTCGTCCTCCAGCTCGTCAAGGTCGTAGAAGTAGTTCCCGGCATACACCGGCTCGAGAACGGGCACACCGCCGAGGGCGACCGTCACCGCGATCAGGGGCGTGATCTCGACCGACGAGTTCCGCTGAGACCACAGCATCGCCCCGTCCGACGACGTGCGAACCTCGGCGCCGTTCAACGCCTTGTCGAGCGACGGCTGGCCAAGATGGGCCAGTTGGCCACTGTTCGCAGCGTCGATCAACTGCCCCGTGGCCTGAGCCACTTCCGACGATGACACCTCAACCACATCGACGCCGGCAGCCCGCAGCGGGGCGATGAACGACCCCTCCGGCCCGGACTTGTGAATGCGAATCGGGGTGCGGTGCTCGGCGAACTCCGCAGCGATCGTCTCAACAATCCAACCGGTCCCGGCGCGGTGATGCATCCACTCGACGTGCGGTTTCCCTTCAGAGTTGTGACCCGACTTGCCGATCGACGCCCAACGCCGATCCGGCGACACCGCCAACGCCCACGTCTTGTTCGCCTCGGGGTGACTCGTCGCCGCCTTCAGCGTCGGCCAGAGGTCCAGGTCGACGGGGTGATTCATGTCGGAGCCAACCGGCGGATCAGGCACGCCGCACACCTCACGAACGAACTCCTCAAGCAGGGCTTCATCGTGGCGCGCTGAAGCGTACTCGTTGCGGAACGTCTGGAGTTCGAGCCCGAACCCGGGCGCCTCATGTCCGACCGAGGGGTTCGACCGCAGCCACGTCTCGGGAGACGAAGGGTCGCAGCCCTGCTCGTTGCCCCACTCCATGTACAGGAACCGAGTGTCGGCCGGGTCGGGCTCCAGCGCCCGTTTGCGGTCAGCCTGCAACACTACGGAGCCCGCATGTGCCGCCGACGACGTCTTCCAGAACTGCGGATTGCGCTTCGCCCGGAGCGTGTACTGCAACGAGCCGACCGACTTCGGCGGCAGGTTGAACGCCTCATCGAGCACGACCAGCTCGGCCGAGAACCCGCGGCCGGCCTGCTTCGTCCTGGTCCGGAAGTCGATCGTAGCGCCGTTCGCGAACTGGATGTGTTCCTTGCCGTTGGCCGTGTAGAAGCCGCGGGTCTTGGTGTTCGGGAACAGCTTCGCGATCTCGGGTCGGTACGACGGGGAGTCATCGAATGCGAACTCGCGGAACCGGTTGAAGTGCTTCGCCGCCGTCAACGCCTCATGCGCTGAGTGGACGACCAGGCGAACACCGAGCAGCGACACCGCCGCTAGCTCGAGCGCAATCAGGATCTCGTTCTTGCCGTTCTGGCGGGGAACGATCAGATCGACCTCGTACGCTGCCCACTTCGGGCCACGCCGGCCAAGCGCTCGGCGCAACACGTCCTGCTGCCACGGGAACAGCGTCATGCCAATCGCGTCAAGCCAGTCGAGCACGCCATCAGCGAGCGCGTAGTCGATGTCGTCGCCGGGCGGGAACAGGCTAAGGCTGGGAACTCGCGAGCCGCAGGACTCGACTGGCAGCGTCATCGGCGGCCGACCCCTCCCTGGGCTCCTTCAACTCGTCGAGCGCGGCGAGCGTTGCCCGGTACTGCGCGGCAACCTGCGCGGGTGTGGCCGTGTCGGTCCGATCGAGTTGACGGGCGAGCGTGTCGCGCAACGTCTCTAGCGCCTCGCGTCGGTTGCCGGACCGAGCGGCGCTCAGATTGTCACTCAACGTGCACCCCCTCCCACCCTCGGAGGGAGACTCGGCGATTCCGGGGTCTTCAGCGGCCCGGCCGCACTTGAAAAATCGTCACCACTGGGT
>CAZOIX010000516.1:0-3920 GCA_964579685.1 uncultured Mycobacterium sp. | reverse complement strand
ACCCCAATCTAGTTGCAGCCCAGCCAGATACGTGGTGCCGCCGCCGAACCCGAATACGGTGCCGAGGTAGCTCGACCAACCCTTGGCCACCACCGCGGCGGCGATGGCGAACTCGAGGATCAGATCCCACCCGATGACCCACGCGATGAACTCCCCGAACGTGGCATACGAAAAGGTGTATGCGCTGCCCGCGACCGGCACGGTGGAAGCGAATTCGGCGTAGCACAGCGCGGCGAGCCCACAGGCAATTGCGGCGATGACGAACGAGATGGTGATCGCGGGGCCGGTGAGGTTGCCCGCCGTCGATGCGGTGATCGTGAAGATACCGGCACCGATCACCACCGACACACCGAAAACGGTGAGATCCCACCAGTTGAGGTCTTTTCGCAGGCGCGTATCGGGTTCGTCGGTGTCGGCTATCGACTGCTCCACCGACTTGGTCCTGCGTGCCATCGACGTTTCCTCCCGAAGTCTGTCTCGGGAATGTACCGAGTACTGTGCACTCGATGGGGCGGAGTTATCAACACGCGATTGTCATCGGGGCCAGCCTGGGGGGGTTGTGCGCCGCGCGAGTGCTCTCCGATGTGTGCGAGCGCATCACCGTCTACGAGCGCGACGAGTTGCCCGACACCCCGGCGAACCGCACCGCCGTGCCGCAGGGCAGGCATGTGCACCTGCTGATGGCGCGCGGTACTCAGGAATTCGAGAACCTGTTTCCCGGCCTGCTCGATGACATGGTGGCCGACGGTGTACCCATCCTGGAGAACCGGCCCGACTGCATCCACTTCGGCGCCGCGGGCCACGTGCTGGGGACCGCGCATCGGCTGCAGGACGAGTTCACCGCGTACGTGCCGAGCAGACCGATGTTGGAGTGGCAGATCCGGCGCCGCGTGCTGGCGATCGAGAATGTCGACGTCGTGCACGCGACGGTCGCCGAGCCGACCTACGACGCGGGCAGACGACGCGTGACCGGTGTCCTGCTCGACACCGACGAGGTGGTGCACGCCGATCTCGTCGTCGACGCGGCGGGGCGGGGCACACGCCTGCCCGGATGGCTGGAGAAGTGGGGATACGCACGTCCCCGCGAGGAGACCGTCGACGTCGGTATCGCATATGCCAGCCAGCGGGTGCAGGTGCCCGACGGCCTGCTCGCCGAGAAGGTCGTCGTGGCCGGTGCGTCTCGCGAACAACCGCTCGGTGTGGGCATGCTGTTCTACGAGGACGGCGTCTGGAATGTGACCACCTTCGGCGTGGCCAGGGCCGAGCCGCCGCAGGATTTCGCGCAGATTTGCGCTCTGGCCGACGAAGTTCTGCCCACCCACGTGTCGTCGGCACTACGACAGGGCACCCCGCTCGGCGAGATGGCGTTCCACAAGTACCCGACCAGCCGGTGGCGCCGCTATGACAAGCTGCAGCGGTTCCCCGGCGGGATCTTCCCGTTCGGCGACGCCGTCGTCAGCTTCAATCCCACCTTCGGCCAAGGGATGACCATGACGGCCATCCAAGCCGCCAATCTGCGGGCGGCGATCGAGTCCGGGGAGCACGACATCGCTGCTCATCTCGCGAAGGCCACCGCCAAGACGACGTATCCGGTGTGGACGATGACTGCGATCGGTGACTTGACCCTGCACAACGCCACCGGCGCCACGCCGCGCTGGTACAAGCCGGTGGGCAGCCTGTTCGACCAGTTCCTGGGCGCCGCGGAGACCGATCCCGTACTGGCGGAATGGTTTCTGCGCAGGTTCAGCCTCCTCGACAGCCTCTACATGGTGCCGTCTGCCCGCCTCGTCGGTCGCACCATCCGGCACAACATGAAGCTGTGGCTGGCAGAGCGGCGTGGGAGATCAGCCGCTCGGCAACGGGATCTGGTTGCCGGGCGATAAGCCGTCCGCGTAACTTGGGCGGTGGAGGCCAACATGACTTCGCCGACCCGGCCACTGAGGGATATCCGCGACGTCGCAACATGCGACATCCCCTACTGGTTACCGCCCGGCGGCAGGGACAACGGCGTCTGGGCTGACACCTGGGAACTGATCGTCGACCTCGAATCCGCAGATGTGGCAACCGTTCTCGATCTCCTCGCCGTAGCCGACATCGGGGGGTATGCCGCGATCCCGGGTGGGCGCCGAGCCCGTGCCCGCGGGCCCGTGGCCTACACCTTGTGGGTCGATGCGATGCAATACGGCCTCGCCGAGGACATCCTCATCAGGTTCATGCGCAGGGCCGGGTATCCGACGCTGCTGCCCTAGATACCGACCGTGGCCCTGAAGAGCTTGGTGGGGCTGTCGGCGGCCAAGCGGATCGGCCCCTCATCGGCTGCGACCCACGCCGCGGATCCGCGGTTCAGCGTGACGTTGCCTCCCTTGGCGTACACCACAGTCGACCCCTGGGTGCACAACAGGATCTGCGGACCATCGTGGCGACTCGGCGCGTCGATTTCGTGGCCGAGGTGCTCGCCGTCGATGCTCAGCTCCGACACCGCGAACTCCGGCGCGGGGGTGTTGTACACCAATTCCATACCGTCCCTGGTGACCGTGGGACGGATCAGGTCCTCGCCGGCCGGGTTGAAGTCGAGAACGCGCAGCAGCTCGGGGACGTCTACGTGCTTGGGGGTCAGCCCTCCGCGTAACACGTTGTCGGAGTTCGCCATCACCTCGACACCGACACCGTGCAGATAGGCGTGCAGATTTCCGGCAGGCAGATAGATCGCCTCGCCCTGCTGCAGCGTGATGCGGTTGAGCAACAAACTGGCCAGCACACCCGCGTCACCCGGATAGCGCTCGCCCAGTTCGAGCACCGTCTTGGCCTCAGCAGCGAATGTCTTGTTGCGCGAACGCACATAGTGGATCGCACCTTCGATCACCGCGGGCACCAGCACGTCGAGATCGGGCTGCGGTGCGGTGATCCACGTGGTGAACAAGGCCCGCAGACCGTCCGCGTCGGGCTGGCCGGCCAGCAGGTTGACGAACGGGTCGAGGTCCGAGACCGCCAGCGCGCGCATCAACTCGACGCTGCGCTGCGCTGACCGGAATCCGGCGAGCGCCTCGAATTCCCCAAGTGCGACCAGGATCTCGGGTTTGTGGCTGGCGTCGCGATAGTTGCGGTTGGCAGCGGTCACCGGGATGCCCAACCGGTCCTCGCGGGCGAAGCCCTCCGCCGCTTGCCGCGCACTGGGGTGGGCCTGAAGCGAAAGCGGCTCGTCGGCGGCGAGAACCTTGAGCAGGAACGGCAGCGTGTCTCCGAAACGGTTGCGTATACCAGCGCCGAGCTGCCCTTCCGGGTCGTCTCGCAGCGTATCCAACAGGGAGCGCTCGCCGTCGTCGGTCTCCAGCCACGCCGGGTCGCCCGGATGGGCGCCGAACCACAGCTCGGCCTCCGGATGTACTGTGGGACTTGGCCTTCCGGTGAAATCAGCAATCGCCGTGCGTGATCCCCATGCGTAGGTCCGCACCGCTCCCCGTAACAAGTTCACTTATTCAACCCCGAACCAACTTCAAGTAGACGGCCGTCATCTCCAGCCGAACGGCAAGAGTGGCCAGTTGCACTTCCAGCCGTGCGGGCCCCACCCCGCCAGGCGCCTGCGCACCCGCAGAATCCGGGGTGTCCAGCACCTCCGGCACATCCTCGGCGTTGATGACATCGACACCGTCCAGTCCGGCGACGCGTGCGACGACCACCGGACGCTCGGCGTCGTTGGTGAGCACAAAGGTCCGGACCCTGGGCGGAAGCGGACCGTCGATCTGCTCATCGTGGAATATCGACTGCTCGCGATCGGATGCGTCACCAATGCCGCTGTGCAATGCCACCAGGGCATCGGCCAGACCGACCGCGGCCGCCGTGCGGTGAGCGACCCGCAACATGACGGCGGCGACGTGTCGGGCCAACACCAGCGTGGCCGCGTTGTCACCCGCGATGACGAT
>CAZOIX010000515.1:0-3923 GCA_964579685.1 uncultured Mycobacterium sp. | reverse complement strand
GGCTGGCATACGTGGCGATTCCGACGTCCGCGAAGCGCAGGACCAGGGTGGCGGCGTCGGCCTCGGGTTCGACGTGAGTCACGGCCACGTCGCCCACGTCGCACCGACGGCGGTCACGTCGCGTCCGTACCGTTCATGCGCGAGAGTGCGATAGCGGGTCAGGATCGGACCGGAAGCCGGGTCCATCTGCAGCGGCGGCAACGGACCGAGCCGCGTCAGCGCCGCGCCCCCGGCCGACAGCGACTCCCCCGCGGCCACCAATGCGTAGTCGTCGACGGTCTCCAGGGGCACCGCAGCGGTCGCGGTGCCTGTCCATTCGGCGGTTTCGCGCTCCGGTTCGGCGCTGAATGTACCTCGCGCACTGTGATATTCGACCAGCTCGCTGACGAGGCCGGTGCCTCCCCACTCCCAGGCGACGGCGAACGCACCGGCGAGCATCCGCGCCGACACGTGAGTGGCCCACCGCATTCTGGCGTCGGCGTCGGCGATCGCGTGCCGTACCGAGTCGACGGCCAGTGCGGCGGGCACCTTCAGTTCGGCGGCCCGCGCGAGCTTGTCGGCCCGGTTGTCGGGGTCGGCCAACGCGTCAGCCCGCCAGATACTGCCGATGTGATCGTGCAGCCGGGCGTACTGCAGCCAGCTGTGGCGCGGCCAGGAATCGAGCAGTTCGCGGGCCTCGTCGGTGCGTCGGCGCGCCGCGTCGAAGTCACCCCGGAAGATGTCAACCCAACTGCGCTGCAACAGAATGCGATGGATGTGCAGAGGCTTCTCGATCTCGCGCCAGTGTCGCTCGGCGTGGCTGAAACGCTCATCGGCGTCGTCGAGCTCGTGGACGGACAGCGAGATCAAGCCGAAGTACAGCCAGCACCGCGACACATCGTGGGCCCGCAAACCCTCGGCGATCGCCGGATAGGACTCGTGCGCCAGATCCTGTGCCTGCGCCCGGTCACCTACCGCCCACGCCGCTGTCGCACGCTCGAATTTCGTTCTCGCCGTCCCCAGGGCCCAGCCCCGCGCGTCGGCGCGCGCACCGGCCCGTCGCAGCCACGGTTGGGCTTCTGGCAGCCGCCCCGTCTCGATGCAGAACCGTCCGTACGACGTGGCTCCGAGCACGAGCAGATAGTCGTCGAACTCGTCATCATTTCCACGCGGACCATCGATCGCGTCGATCACTTTCTCCCACAGGTGAACCGACTGCACGTGCAGATCGTCCTCGCAGAGCGCGTTGGCGCACAGGATCCGCGCGAAGGTGATGAGGTGGCGATGTTCTTCCGCGAGATCCGGATAGGCGGTGGTGTCGTCCGTCAACACCAGTAGCGCGGCCTCGGCGGCTTCGTGCTCGCCGTGCGCGGCCGCCAGGCCCGTCTGCAGGAACTGCGCCCGGCGCGAATACCGGCAGATCATGCGGTCGGTCGCGGCGTCCGGCATCGTCACCTGTGCCGCCAACTCCGCCAGGCGTTCGCGGATGCGCCGGACGGACTCCTCGGTCCCGTCGTACGCGGTGCGGACGAGGTAGAGCTGACCGAGTTGCGCGTACACCTCCAACAGCCAGTCGTCGCGGTCGGCCTCCTCGATCGCGGGAACCAGCGACAGCAACAGCTCCTTGGCCGCCTCCTCGTTGGCAGCCAACGACAAATGGCGTGCCCGCTCGAGGTCGGCCACGATCGTCATTTCACCAATATAGGAAGCGGCGGACGTGGAGGGTACGTCCGCCGCTTCCGGTCGGCGCGCTATCAGGTGCAGGTCACCTTGATCTCGAACGGCTTGGTGATCATGCCGGCCATCGGGTTCGCCAGATCGGCGCCCGCGGCCTCACCGGTGATGGTGTAGGTGCTGCCATCGACCTTCACGTCTGCCGAACCGGTCTTGGCGCCCATGGCGTTGGTGACGGCGAGTGCGTTGCCGTCCACCGTCATGCCCAGCGACTCGACCTTGGGCGTCGCCTCATCGGTCATCACGACCGCGAGGCCCGCCTGGCCGTTGATCGCCGCGCTGGCGACGTTGATCTTGCCGCCCTGCTTGACACAGGTCACCGAGTTCAAGTCCAGGCCCGACAGGTCACTGCCGCCGACCTTGACCTCCGTTGAGCCGCCCGTGCTCGCCTGCGGGCTTGGCGCGGCTGCCGGCTTGTCGTCGGAACAGCCCACCAGGACCGCCGCACCGAGAGCCAGCCCGACCGCACCCGCGACAACTCGATTCATCGATCTTCCCTTCGTCATACGTCGCCCCACTGGCGTCGTCGTGCTGCCAGTCAAGGCGGCGGCAACGGCTACCGATCCCAAAGTTCGTCGGTATCCGCAGGTCGCGCTAGCCTTGGCTCTGGCTGAATTCCTCGTGGAACTCGTTGAACGCCGCGAACGCGCGTGCACCGTAAACGGTGGCGGGTCCGCCGTTCATCAGGAAAGCGACGCCGATCGCCTCCGCCGCTTCCTCCCTGCTCGCGCCACGCTGCACTGCGCCGTGGGCGTGCGCAGAGATGCATCCGTCGCACTGCTTGCTGACCGCGATCGCCAGCGCGATGAGCTCCTTCGTCTTGGCGTCGAGGGCACCACTCTGCAGCGCCGCGTCGTGGAGGTGCTTGTATCCCTCGTAGACGCCGGGTATCGCGTGCCGCAGGTCGCGGGTGGGTTTGCGAAGTTCCTCACGTACCGACATCCCGTAACTCATTGTGCGTCCTTGCTCTTCGTTGGTCGTATTCCGATACTCGTTGTGGCACCCGGCTCGGGCCTGCGGGAAGGGGCGGAGGTCCCGCAGCGATGGGACCAGTGTCCCTAGTCGTCACGCAGCCCGCGCGGGACCATCGCACGGTGGCAACAGCTGGTACCGACTTCATGCTCATCGAATCCGCCATGCCGACGTTCGACGCCGTGATCTCCGAGCACGTCGTCGTCGCGGCGAACCCGTCGACCACCTTCCGCGCCGCACGGGATGTGGATCTTCTCACCATCCGCACCCCGTTGTTGACGGCGTCGATGTGGATTCGCGCGCTGCCTGCCCGGTTGTCCGGCAGGGCGGCCCCGCCCCTACCGCGCCTCGTGATCGGCGACGGGCTCGGGCTACGGGGCTGGCTGGAGTTGGGCGAGCTGACCGACCGCGAAATCGCATTCGGGGCGGTCGGAAAGTTCTGGCTGCCGGTGATTGAGTGGAAGGACGTCACGCCGGAGGAATTCAGCGCGTTCGCCGAGCCGGGGTGGGGCAAGATCGCCGCCAACTTCTCGGTCATGCATTACGGCGAGCACAGCACGCTTCTGAGCTACCAATGCCGTTCCGTCACAACAGATCCAGCATCGAGACGCCGGTTCCTCGCCTACTGGTGGCTGATCCGGCCCTTTGTCTCGCACATCATGCGAGCAACGGTGGAGAAGATCAAGGCGAATGCCGAGGCCGGCAATCGGTGACGGCTGTTCTCGTGGTCTTCGGTTCCAAGCGCGGTGGCACAGCCGGGCTGGCCGACATGATCGGTGCCGCGCTGACTGAAGCCGGATGTGACGCGGTGGTGGCGCCGGCCACCGATGACCAGCAGGTGGCCGACGCCGATGCTGTCATCGTCGCCGGTGCGCTCTATGCGAACCGGTGGCACCGCGACGCGCGCCGCTTCATCCGACGCAACACCGCGCTGCTACGTGAGCGGCCGGTATGGCTGGTCAGCAGTGGGCCGCTTGATGATTCGGCTGATGACCACGACATTCCGCCTACCAAGCAGGTCGCAAAGTACATCCATCGCATCGACGCCGCTGGTCACGTGACGTTCGGTGGACGCCTCGCGCAGGACGCGAAGGGATTTCCCGCCAGCGCGATGGCCAAGACACGTGCCGGCGACTGGCGGAACAAGGCCCACGTCGAACGTTGGGTCCACACCGTGGTGAAGCAGCTGCCACTGTCGAAAGCCGTCGATTAGGCGCTGACCTTGCTCCGCTTACGCT
>CAZOIX010000514.1:0-3928 GCA_964579685.1 uncultured Mycobacterium sp. | reverse complement strand
CCTAGACCCGGCGCCGCTTGGGCGGACGGCAGCCGTTGTGCGGCTGCGGGGTGACATCGGAAATTGCGCCGACCTCGAGACCGGCGGCCTGCAACGAACGGATCGCGGTCTCGCGGCCCGAACCCGGGCCCTTGACGAAGACGTCGACCTTCTTCACGCCGTGTTCCTGCGCCTTGCGGGCCGCGTTCTCAGCGGCCAGCTGCGCGGCGAACGGTGTCGATTTGCGCGACCCCTTGAAGCCGACGTGCCCCGACGACGCCCAGGCGATGACGTTGCCCTGCGGGTCGGTGATCGAGACGATCGTGTTGTTGAACGTGCTCTTGATGTGCGCGGCGCCGTGCGGGACGTTCTTCTTTTCCCTGCGGCGGGTCTTCTGACCCTTCTTGGGCGCTCCGCCTGCTGCCTTCTTTGCGGGTGGCATTACTTGGCCTTCTTCTTACCGGCGATGGTGCGCTTCGGGCCCTTGCGGGTGCGCGCATTGGTCTTGGTCCGCTGGCCACGCACCGGCAGTCCGCGGCGGTGCCGCAGGCCCTGGTAGCAGCCGATCTCGATCTTGCGGCGGATGTCGGACTGCACCTCGCGGCGCAGGTCGCCCTCCACCTTGAGGTTGCCCTCGATGTAGTCGCGCAGCTGGGTCACCTGATCATCGGTCAGGTCCTTGGTGCGCAGGTTCCGGTCGATGCCGGTGGCTTCCAGGATCTCCTGGGAGCGGGTACGGCCGACGCCGTAGATATAGGTCAGCGCGATCTCCATGCGCTTATCGCGCGGGAGGTCGACGCCCACTAGACGTGCCACAGGGGTGTGTTCCTTCTCGTTGCGGAGGTCTGTTCCCAGTCCGTTCCCGACGGCGTCGGGGTCCGGCCTCCGTGCCGGACGTGGGCGAGCGGCCTATCCGCTCAGTGGTGCTGGGATTGCGTCATTAAGTTGTGTCAGCGAGCGTCCCCTGCCCTTCGGGCGTGGGCCCATGATTAGCCTTGGCGCTGCTTGTGGCGAGGATCAGAGCAGATCACCATGACCCGCCCATGCCGACGGATCACCCTGCACTTATCGCAAATGGGCTTGACGCTCGGGTTCACCTTCACGGCTGTGTCGATCCTTCTGTGCTTCTAGTCGTTACTTGTACCGGTAAACAATGCGGCCCCGGGACAGGTCGTATGGAGACAGCTCCACGACGACGCGGTCCTCGGGCAGGATGCGGATGTAGTGCTGCCGCATCTTGCCGCTGATGTGGGCGAGAACCTTGTGACCGTTCTCCAGCTCAATGCGGAACATCGCATTGGGCAGGGGCTCGACCACGCGACCCTCGACCTCGATGGCACCGTCTTTCTTGGCCATTGTTGTTCGGAGATCCTCCGTGTCCGTCTAGATCGTTGGCGCCGTTCCGCCGCGAGCGGCGGATACTTCTGCAGCGCGGTTACACACTCCGACTACAAAACGTGAGCCAGTAGCCAGAAATTCCAGAACAGGGGCACGCAAAGAGCCGGCGCGGAAGCCGCACCGTCGGTCCATACTACCTGCTCGGACGTCGGTCCCAAAATCGCTGAACCGCCAGCTCGGGCCACCGGTTCGCGCACCGCGAACCCGGCACCTGAGGCTGATATCCGCTGGACGGCGGGCGCATACTTGTAACCGATGACCGCCCCCGTCGCGCAGGCGCGAAAACCCGTCATACTCACCGTCGACGACGACCCCGCGGTGTCGCGTGCCGTCGCTCGCGATCTGCGGCGCCACTACGGCGAGAGGTACCGCATCGTGCGCGCCGAGTCCGGCGCCGATGCTATCGAGACGCTCAAGGAACTCAAGCTGCGCGGTGACGCCGTTGCGGTCTTCGTCGCCGATTACCGGATGCCGCAGATGAGCGGCATCGAGTTCCTCGAGAAGGCGATGGATTTCTTTCCGCTCGCACGCCGGGTGCTGTTGACGGCATACGCCGACACCCACGCCGCGATCGACGCGATCAACGTCGTGGACCTCGACCACTACCTGCTCAAACCGTGGGACCCGCCCGAGGAAAAGCTCTACCCGGTGATCGACGGCCTGCTCGAGGGGTGGCGCGCGGTCGGCGACCGGGCCATGCCCTACACCAAGGTGATCGGACACCGGTACAACGACCGATCATGGGAGGTGCGGCAGTTCCTGGCCCGTAACGAGTACTCGTTCCGCGCGGTCAACGTCGACGAACCGAAAGGCCGGCAACTGCTCCAAGCCGCCGGGCTCGACGAGAGCCGGCTGCCGGTCGTCATCACCGAAAAGGGCGAGACCCTTGTCGAACCGTCGGACGTCGAGCTGGCCAACCTGCTGGGCCTGTCGACCACACCGCAGTTGGAGATGTATGACCTCGCGGTGATCGGCGGCGGTCCTGCGGGCCTGGCCGCTGCGGTGTACGGCGCCTCGGAGGGCCTGAAGACGGTGCTCATCGAGAAGGCGACCACCGGCGGGCAGGCGGGCCGCAGTTCCAAGATCGAGAACTACCTCGGGTTCCCGACAGGTATATCGGGCGCCGAGCTCACCACGTCGGCGCGCAGGCAGGCCGAAAGGTTCGGCGCCGAGGTCATCACCACCCAGGAAGCGGGCAAGCTCGAGATCAACGGGGTGGGCGCTGCCCATTCGATCCGCCTCAACGGCGACAACACCATCGGCGCACGCGCCGTGATCCTGGCCACCGGCGTGGACTACCGCCAACTCCAGATCACCGGCTGCTGGGACGACCCCGAAGATCCAGAATGCAACTACATCGGCCGTGGCGTGTACTACGGGGCCTCGGTGTCGGACAACAGCGAATGCGCGGGCGAGGACGTCTACATCGTCGGCGGCGCCAACTCTGCCGGCCAGGCCGCCATGTACATGGCGCAGACCGCCAAGTCGGTCACCATGCTGATCCGCGGTTCCTCGCTCGAGGCCGGAATGTCCCAGTACCTGGTCGACCGGATTCTCAAGAGCCCGAACATCACGGTCCGGACCTGCACCGAGGTCGTCGACACGGTGGCCTCCGACGGCCATCTCTCAGGACTGGTGCTCCTCGACAAGGTGACCGAACACACCGAAACCGTCAGCTGCGACCGGATGTGCTGCTTCATCGGCGCGACACCCCGCACCGACTGGCTCGAAGAGGCGGGAATAGCCCGCGACGATCACGGCTTCATCCTGTCGGGACCCGATCTGCGCGACAAGGTCGGCTGGACGCTGGATCGTCCGCCGCACCACCTGGAAACAAGCGTGCCGGGTGTGTTTGTGGCAGGAGACGTGCGTTCGGAGTCCGCGAAACGGGTTGCGGCCGCCGTCGGCGAAGGATCGATGGCGGTGATGTTGGTGCACAGGTATTTGGCAGAGGCTTGATAGCCGGCGGAGCTTGAGAGGACGAGCGATGGGCGCACAAGAGCACGAGAAATGCCTGCGCGACGAGCTGCGGACGCTGTTCCTGTTCGAGGACCTGTCCGACGAGCAGCTCGACATACTGTGCGCAGCCGGCCACATCGAGACGTTCCCCGCGGGTCCGGTGGTCCAGGAGAGTGAGCCGGCCACCTGCTTCTACGTGATGATCGACGGCGAACTGATCATGTCCAAGCGCTCCGGCGGGGTCGACATCCAGACCAACCGCACCTCGCAGCGCGGCGTGTACTTCGGCGCGTGGTCGGCCTACATCCCCGGCGAGGAGCAGGCCTACCAGGCCTCGGTACGGCTGACCAAGCCGTCGCGCTGCTTCGTGTTGGACTCCAACAAATTCGCGGACTTCATGCGAACCCAGTTCCCCATGGCCGTGCATCTGCTCGAGGGCCATCTCGTCGGCGGACGCAGACAAAGCCAGATCGTCGGCCAGCGCGAGAAGCTGCTGGCGCTCGGCACCATCACCGCGGGCCTGACCCATCAGCTCAACAACCCGGCCGCCGCCACGGCGCGCGCGGTGGCCGATCTGCGCGAGGGCGTCGGC
>CAZOIX010000513.1:0-3931 GCA_964579685.1 uncultured Mycobacterium sp. | reverse complement strand
GGTGATCGCGGCATCGTCGGCGACGAAGGTGCCGAACATCATCATCCGCGCCACCCAGAAGAACAAGATGTCGTAGCCGGTCACCAGAACCGAAGTGGGATAGAACTTTTCGAGCTCAGCGGTGTGCTCGGGCCAGCCCATGGTGGAGAACGGCCACAGCGCCGACGAGAACCACGTGTCCAGCACATCGGGGTCCTGTTCCCAGCCCTCCGGAGGGGTTTCGTCGGGACCGACGCACACCATGTCGCCGTCAGGACCGTGCCATATCGGGATCCGGTGGCCCCACCACAGCTGACGCGAGATGCACCAGTCGTGCATGTTGTCGACCCAGGCGAACCAGCGCGGCTCAAGACTCGGCGGGTGGATTACGGTGCGATGTTCGCGCACGGCGTCACCGGCAGCCTTCGCCAGTGACTCGACCTTGACCCACCACTGCAACGACAGCCGCGGTTCGATCGGTTCGCCGCTGCGCTCGGAATGCCCGACGCTATGCAGATAGGGCCTCTTCTCGGCGACGACGCGGCCCTGTTCGGCCAGCGCCTCGCGGACCTTGACGCGCGCTTCGAAGCGGTCCAGACCATCGAATTCGGTTCCGGTGTCCGCGATCCGGCCCTTGGTGTCCAACATCGTCGGCATCGGCAACTGATGACGCAGGCCGATCTCGAAGTCGTTGGGGTCGTGTGCCGGGGTGACTTTGACTGCACCCGTGCCGAACTCGGGGTCGACATGTGTGTCGGCGACGATGATCATCTCGCGGTCGACGAACGGGTGCGGCAGGGTCTTGCCGACCAGGTCGCGGTACCGCTCATCGTCGGGGTGCACTGCGATCGCCGTGTCGCCCAGCATCGTCTCCACGCGGGTGGTGGCCACCACGATGTGCGGCTCGTCGTCGTTCAACGAGCCGTACCGGAACGACACCAGCTCGCCTTCGACATCGACATAGGAGACCTCGAGGTCGGACACCGCGGTTTCGAGCACCGGCGACCAGTTCACCAACCGCTCGGCGCGGTAGATCAGCCCCGCGTCGAACAACCGCTTGAAGATGGTGCGCACCGCGCGGGACAGACCGTCGTCCATGGTGAACCGGTCACGGCTCCAGTCCACACCGTCGCCCAGCCGACGCATCTGCCCGGCGATGGTGCCGCCGGAGTCGTGTTTCCAGTCCCACACCTTGTCGATGAACAGCTCGCGACCGAAGTCCTCTTTGGTCTTTCCGTCGACGGCGAGTTGCTTCTCGACGACGCTCTGGGTGGCGATACCCGCATGGTCCATTCCCGGCAACCACAGCACCTCGTAGCCCTGCATGCGTTTGCGCCGCGTCAACGCGTCCATCAGCGTGTGGTCGAGCGCATGGCCCATGTGCAGGCTGCCGGTGACGTTGGGCGGCGGCAGGACGATCGAATACGGAGTCTTGTCGCTGGCGGCGTCGGCCTCGAAGTAGCCGGCATCGACCCAGCCCTCGTACAGGTCACTCTCGACCGCGCCGGGATCCCAGGATTTTGGCAGGGCATCGAGGCCGGGGCGGGAGCTGTCGGTCACCCCGCAAGTCTAGGAACACCGCACGCGGTGACGTAAAAGACCCCGACACGCTGGCAGAAGAGGACCCCGCCGACGGTAGGAGCCCCGACGGCTACTTCCTGCCGCCGAGCAGGCCGCCGAGGATCTCGCCGATCGGGCTGTTCTGCCCGCCGCCGCCGCCGCCCAGCACGCTGCCCAGGATGCTGCCGAGCGGGTTGTTGCCACCGCCGCCGCCACCACCTGCGCCGCCCAGCACGCTGCCGAGGATGTCGCCGAGCCCTCCGCCGCCTGCGGAGCCCTGGCCGGCCGGTGCCGAGCCCTTGGACAGTTGCTTGCCGATGTAGGCCAGCACGATCGGCGCCAGGATCGGAAGTAACTGTTTGATCAGGTCACCGCCGCCGGCACCCTTGTCGGCCAGCGCGGAGGCGACCACGCTGCTGTCGTTGCCGCCGAAGATCTTGGCGACGTACTGGTCGCCCTGCTTGGCATCGACCTGGTCGACGGTGACGCCGCCGTCGAGCAGACCGCTCGCCCCTTGCTGGGCAACGGCGGATTCGAGGTCGCTGGAGTCGATCTGGTCGGCCGCCACGTTCTCGGCCAATCCCCCGACCAGCGCGGGCACCAGGGTCCGAATGGCGTTGTTCACTTCGCCTTCATCGGCGCCGATCTTGTTGGCAATGTCCTGTACCGGAATTTGTGCGTAGAGCTCATCCAGACCAGCCATGGCTGCCCACCTTCGTCGCTGGGATATGTGGACAACGCTAGTCGATGACGATCAATTCAACCGTGTTGTCTCCAAAGACACTTCAGCGGCGGGGAACCGGGCCAGCAGGGCATCGCCCATCGCTGCCGCAGGGGTCAGGACGCCATGCAGATCCGCGAGCCGGTCGCGGTCGAGCGCCAGCGCCAGACCACTCTCGCCGAGCAGTACCGAGGTGGCCTTGTACCCATAGTCGCCACGTTGCGACAACCGCGCCCGGTATCGGGCGCCCGTCGTGGTGGTGGTGAATGTTTCGACCGTGTAGTGCCCGTTCTCCCGTACTCGCTCGCTGGGGCCGGTGCCGGGTTTCGGCACGACGCGGTCGACGAGTCGGCGGGGAATGCGGTGGAAGAAGCGGCTGCCCAGCGCCGTGGCCGCGGCAGTGGCGCCGGTGGCCAGGGCCGCCGCCACCGGGGACACCATCGAGCGGCCCATGCTCGTCAGCTCGCCGTACTCGAACCGCCTGCCATACGAATAGTCCAGTAAAGCGTTGCTGCGTCTGACGATTCGTGAGTTCGGTCCCGCCATCACGAACGACCCGAGCCAGTACCCGTCGAGCACTTCGGCGACGTCGCCGCCGCGGCGCCACCGAACATCTGGCTGCTTGCCGAGTTCAGGCTCCCCGGCGCGGTCGGGCGTCAATGTATAGGGGTCGTTCATCGCGCGCCTGGCCTCGGCATCCCGCGAGACGGTGCTGAACACGTCGATTCCCGACGCGATGGTGCCTCCCGACAGTCCACCCGACATCGCCCGCACGACCAGATTGGTATCGGTCAGTTCGCCGGCCTGATCCTGCTGGGCGCGCCGATAGAGTGCGAATACCGTGAGATCCGAGGGGATCGAATCAAATCCGCACGAGTGCACGATGCGCGCGCCCGTATCGACTGCCTGCTTGTGATACAGGTCGATGCTGTCGCGAATGAACAACGTCTCGCCCGTCAGATCCGCGTAGTCGGTGCCGGCGGCCGCACAGGCCGCCACCAGCGGCAAGCCGTAACGGGCATACGGCCCGACGGTGGTCACCACCACTTGGGTGCGGGCGGCCATCGCGTTCAGCGTCGACGGCGCCGACGCGTCCGCGGTGACGATCGGCCACGTCTGCGCGTTCTGCCCCAGCGTCTCTCGAACCGCGAGCAGTTTGTCCTGCGATCGCCCCGCCAGTGCGATGCGGGCATCACCACCCGCCTTGGCCAGATACTCGGCGGTCAATCTCCCGACGAACCCGGTAGCGCCGTACAAGACGATGTCGAACTCACGTTGTCCGCTCATGGCCGCGACGCTACCCGAGCGTCTCGGGCAGTCCGACGTCGTCGCCGAGCACGTGCCGGCTCAGGAACGCGATCACCACCTGATACCAGATCTTCGCGTGCTGCGGGCTGAGCACCCAATGGTTTTCCGATGGGAAATACAGGAATTGATGCGCGCTGGTGCCGTCCTGCGCCGCAGGCAGGCACGATTCGGTCAGCAGTTGATACCAGAGACGCAGCGCCTCTGACATCGGGACGCGGTAGTCCTTGTCGCCGTGGATGACCAGCATCGGGGTGGCTATCCGGCCGACATGGTGGTGCGGCGAATTCGCCGCGGCCATCTCCGGCGTCATCTCCCGCATCCAGTAGTACGCCGAGTCGGTGGTGGCACCGAACTGGTCGAGTG
>CAZOIX010000512.1:0-3937 GCA_964579685.1 uncultured Mycobacterium sp. | reverse complement strand
TTCTCCTGGGACCGCGCCTTGATGGCCGCGCGGATGCCGTTGACGTTGATGGTCGAGATGGTCAGCAGTGACACAGCAGCAGACCCTAGCGACCCGCTTGCGGTACCGGCGGTATCACCTTTAGTGTCGGACAGATGAGCGAACGCGCACCGATACACCTGGGTTCAGGCGAGCCGATGCTTTTGCTGCATCCGTTCATGATGTCCCAGAACGTCTGGAAAGGCGTCGCGCCACTGATTGCTGAAACGGGTCGCTACGAGGTGCTCGCACCGACCATGCCCGGCCACAACGGTGGTATCAAAGGCAGATTCTTCCTGGACACCGCCGAGTTGGCCGACGACATGGAGCGCCGGATGGACGCACTCGGGTGGGACACCGCGCATATCGTCGGGAACTCGCTCGGCGGCTGGGTGGCCTTCGAACTGGAGCGTCGGGGCCGTGCCCGCACGCTGACCGGCATCGCCCCGGCCGGCGGCTGGCACCACTACAGCCCCGTCAAGTTCGAGATCGTCGGCAAGTTCGTCGCCGGCCTGCCTGTCTGGCTCGTCGCCAAGGCGCTCGGACCCCGCGCACTGAAGCTGCCGTACGTCCGGCACCTCGGGTACGTACCGATCAGCGCGAAAGCGGACCGCCTCGCCGACGAGGACTGGCTCGACATCATCGATGACGTCACGCACTGCCCGGCCTACTACCAGCTGCTGGTCAAGTCGTTGTTGCTGCCCGGGCTGCTGGAGCTGGCGGAGGGTAGGACGCCGACGCACCTGGTCATCTGCGAGAAGGACAGGGTGCTGCCGCATCCGCGGTTCACCCAGCACTTCACCACTCACCTGCCGGAGTCGACGCAGATCACCCACCTCGACGACGTCGGGCACATCCCGATGTTCGAAGCGCCGCGCCGGGTCGCCGATCTGATCGTCGAGTTCACCGACCGCTACGCGACGCCGCCCCCGCATCAGGCCATCGGCTAGACCTCAGCTGCGCGCGGACTCCAGCACCGAGTTCAGCGTCTTGCTCGGCCGCATCACCGACGTCGTCTTCTCGGAGTCCGGCCAGTAGTAGCCACCGATATCCACCGATTCTCCTTGTACCGCAGCAAGTTCGGAGACAATCGTGTCCTCGTTTTCGGACAGGGCCTTGGCCAGTTTGGTGAAGTGCTCGGCGAGCTCCTTGTCGTCGGTCTGCTCGGCGAGCTCCTTCGCCCAATACATCGCGAGGTAGAACTGACTGCCGCGGTTGTCGAGCTCGCCGGTCTTGCGGGAGGGGCCCTTGTTGTTTTCCAGCAGCTTGCCGATCGCGGCGTCCAACGTCGTACCGAGGAGCTCGGCCCGCTTGTTGCCGGTCTTGTCGCCAAGGTCCTCGAAACAGGCGCCCAGCGCGAGGAACTCGCCGAGCGAATCCCACCGCAGGTGGTTCTCCTCGACGAGCTGGTGCACGTGCTTGGGCGCCGACCCGCCCGCACCGGTCTCGTACATTCCGCCGCCGGCCATCAGCGGCACGATCGACAACATCTTGGCGCTGGTGCCCAGCTCCAGAATCGGGAACAAGTCGGTCAGGTAGTCGCGCAGGATGTTTCCGGTTACGGCGATGGTGTCCTGTCCCCGGGTCACCCGCTCCAGCGTGTACCGCATGGCCCATACCTGAGGCATGATCTGGATGTGGAGACCCTCGGTGTCGTGGTCCTCCAGATACGCCTTGACCTTCTTCCTCAGCTCCGCCTCATGGGGGCGTTCGGTGTCCAGCCAGAACACCGCCGTCATTCCGGATGCCCGCGCGCGGGACACAGCCAGCTTGACCCAGTCCCTGATCGCCGCATCCTTGGTCACCGGCATGCGCCAGATATCGCCCTCCTCGACGTCCCACGACAGCAGCACCTCGCCGGTGTCGACGTCGACGATGTCGGCGACGCCGTCCTCGGGGATCTCGAATGTCTTGTCGTGTGAGCCGTATTCCTCGGCCTTCTGCGCCATCAGGCCGACATTGGGCACGGTGCCCATCGTCGTCGGATCGAACTGGCCATTGGTCTTACACCAGTTGATCATCTCCTGATAGATGCGCGAGAACGTGGACTCGGGGTTGACGGCCTTGGTGTCCTTGGTGCGTCCGTCGGCGCCGTACATCTTGCCGCCGAGGCGGATCATCGCGGGCATCGAGGCGTCCACGATCACGTCGCTCGGCGAATGGAAGTTGGTGATTCCCTTGGCCGAATCCACCATGGCCAACTCGGGACGGTGCTCGTGGACGTCGTGAATGTCTTGGATGATCTGCTCACGCTGGAAGGACGGCAGCGACTCGATCTTGTTGTAGAGGTCGACCATCCCGTTGTTCACGTTCACCCCGAGTTCGTCGAGCACGTCCTGGTGCTTGGCGAACGCATCCTTGTAGAACACCTTCACGCAGTGCCCGAACACGATGGGGTGGCTGACCTTCATCATCGTCGCCTTGACGTGCAGCGAGAACATCACGCCGGTCTTGTAGGCGTCCTCGATCTGCTGTTCGTAGAACTCGACGAGCGCCTTCTTGCTCATGAACATGGATTCGATGACGTCGCCGTCCTGAAGCGCCGTCTCGGGCTTGAGGACAATTGTGTTGCCGGCCTTGGTCTTCAGCTCCATCCGCACCTTGCGGTCGCGATCCAGCGTCATCGACTTCTCACCGTGGTAGAAGTCCCCGCCCTTCATGGTTGCGACGTGGGTGCGCGACGCCTGGGAGAACTCGCCCATGCTGTGCGGGTGCTTGCGCGCGTACTCCTTGACGGCCTTGGGAGCACGACGATCCGAATTCCCTTCGCGCAGCACGGGGTTCACCGCGCTGCCGAGAATCTTGCCGTAACGCTTGTTGAGCGACTTCTCCTCGTCGGTCTTCGGCTGCGCCGGATAGTCGGGAACCGCGTATCCCTTCTCCTGCAGTTCCTTGATCGCGGCGTACAGCTGCGGCACGGACGCACTGATATTGGGCAGTTTGATGATGTTGGTGTCGGGCGACTGCGTGAGCTCGCCCAACCGGCCCAGGTTGTCCGGCACACGCTGGTCTTCGGTCAGGTAGTCGCCGAACTCGGCCAGGATGCGGGCCGCCACGGAGATGTCACTGGTCTCGATGTTGATCCCCGCCGGGTCGGCGAAGGTTCGAATGATCGGCAGAAAGCCATAGGTCGCGAGCAGCGGCGCCTCGTCGGTCAGGGTGTAGATGATGGTCGGCTGCTCTGCGCTCATGTGTTGCTCTCCCGGCGTGTGGTCGGTTCGACGAAGCTCCGCGTGGTGTGCGGCGGCTACAAGTATTGCGTCGAACACGACGCTACGCGTGGGCCACGGTGCGCCGATGAGGGGCCGCTACAGCTACTGACGGGTAGCTTCTGGCCGCCAGTAAACCGGCTGCTGGCACATGATCGGCCCCATGCGATACTCTGTCCTCGGTCATGAGCGCCAGCGTCAAGCCCCGGCTTGCTGGCCGGCAACCCTCCAACCGCGGTGGGGTGCCCCGGGTGATGACCAGGTTGAGTAGCCACGAGTAGAGGGTTGCCGGCAAGCGCGGGTCCGTTGTGACGGGCCCCCTGACACATAGATGGAGGGCCGTTCCATGACTGCGCCAGAAGATCCGACCGCACATTGGGCGTTTGAGACCAAGCAGGTGCACGCGGGCCAGACCCCGGATATCGCGACGAATGCACGGGCGTTACCGATCTACCAGACCACGTCGTACACGTTCAACAGCACCGAGCACGCCGCCGCGCTGTTCGGCCTCGCCGAGCCGGGCAACATCTACACCCGGATCATGAACCCGACGCAGGACGTCGTCGAGCAGCGCATCGCCGCACTCGAGGGTGGCGTCGCGGCGCTGTTCCTGGCATCGGGTCAGGCCGCCGAGACGTTCGCGATCCTCAACATCGCCAACAGCGGCGACCACATCGTGTCCAGCCCGCGGCTCTACGGCGGCACCTACA
>CAZOIX010000511.1:0-3951 GCA_964579685.1 uncultured Mycobacterium sp. | reverse complement strand
CCACCCACGACGCGCGCCTGCCGAAACCCCGAAGGTAGGCCAACGCGCACAACGCGCTCCATCCGACCAGCACGGCGAACAGCGCCCACCCGATCGCCGGTCGGTCGAGTTCCGCGTTGACACCGATCTGAAAGCCGAGCGCGTAGATGCAGCTCAGCAGGCGAAACACCTGCGCCGCCCGCCACAACGGTGTGGCCGGATCCGGTGGGCGCGCCGGCATGCGCCCTACAGCACCTTTGACAGAAACGCCTTCGTCCGTTCGTGTTGGGGGTTGCTCAGCACCTCCCGCGGAGGCCCGCCTTCCACCACCACTCCGCCGTCCATGAACACCAGGTGGTTGGCGACCTCTCGGGCGAATCCCATTTCGTGAGTCACCACCACCATCGTCATGCCCTCGGCGGCAAGCTTTTTCATCACCTCGAGGACCTCGCCAACCAATTCCGGGTCCAGCGCCGAGGTCGGCTCGTCGAACAACATCAGCTTCGGGCTCATTGCCAGGGCACGCGCAATCGCCACGCGCTGCTGCTGCCCGCCGGAAAGTTGCGCCGGATAGGCGGCGGCCTTGTCCGACAGCCCGACCTGATCCAGCAGGTCCTTGGCTCGGGCCACCGCGGCGTCCTTCTTCACCTTCTTGACGTGGATCGGGGCCTCGATGACGTTCTCCAGCACCGTGCGGTGGGGGAACAGATTGAAGTGCTGGAACACCATGCCGATGTCGCGGCGCTGCTTCGCGGCGTCACGCGGCGACATCTCATGCAGTTTTGAGCCCTTGTCCTTGTAGCCGATCAGCTCACCGTCGACATAGAGCCGACCGGCATTGACCTCCTCGAGATGGTTGATGCACCGCAGGAACGTCGACTTGCCCGAGCCGGACGGGCCGACCATCACCAACACCTCGCCCTTGCCGATCTCCAGCGTGATGCCTTTCAGGACATGCAGGGCGCCAAAGCTTTTGCAGACATCTTCGGCCTTGACCATCGGGGTCATGGATGCGCCTCTCCCGTCTGCGCCTTGGCCAACGCCTCGAGCTGCTTGGATGTCAACTTCCGTGACGCGCCGCGGGCGAAGTGCCGCTCCAGGTAGTACTGCCCGACCATCAGGATGCTGGTGACCACCAGGTACCAGAACGCGGCCACCATCAGCAGTGGGACCGGCTCGAAGATCCGTGCGGCGATCTCGCGCGAGGTGATGCCGTAGAGATCCAGTGTGAACGGCACCGCGGTGACCAACGATGTGGTCTTCAGCATGCTGATGACCTCATTGCCTGTCGGCGGAATGATCACGCGCATGGCCTGCGGAAGCACCGTGCGCCACATCGTCATCCCCCACGACATGCCCAGTGCGGTGGACGCTTCGAACTGCCCTTCCGGGACGGAAGTGATTCCGGCACGGATGATCTCGGCCATATAGGCGCCCTCGTTGATCGCCAGTCCGAGGATCGCCAGCAGAAACGGAATCGACAATGCCTGCACGTTGAGTGCAAAGAACGACGGGCCGAACGGCACGCCGAGCTGGATGTTCTGGTAGATCGTGGGTATCAGACCCCAGAACACCAACTGCACATAGATCGGTGTGCCGCGGAAGATCCACAGGTACACCCACGACACCGCCTTGAAGATGGGGTTGGGCGACAGCCTCATCACCGCGATGACCACGCCGAGAACGATTCCCAGCACCATCGAGTACACGGTCAGCTGCAGGGTGTTGAGTAGGCCGACCGTCAACACCCGCTCGTTGAACAGGTACTCCCAGAACACCGGCCAGCGATACGCCGGATTCGTTGCCGCGCCGTAGAGGAACAGCGCGACGATAACGGTGATGACGACCGCCGCCACCCACCGCCACGGATGACGCAGCGGAACGGCGTCGATAGCGGACGGGGCCGTGGGTGGCGACGTGTCGACATCAGTCATTTCTCGGCGCCTTCGGCTAGCTCACGGCGCCGTTGATCACCGGCTTGTCGATCATCCCGGCCTCGACGCCCCAGTTCGTGGCGATCTCCTCGTACTTGCCCGACTCGATCAGATGCTCGAGCGCTTGCTGCAGCGACTGCGCCAGCGGTGAGCCTTTCTGCACCGGCCAGCCGTACGGCGCGGAATCGAAGATCTCCCCGGCGGGCTCCAGCTTGCCGTTGCTCTGCTTGATCGCGTAGGCGGTCACGGGCGAATCGGCCGACATGGCGTCCACCTGACCGAGCACGACGGCGTTGGTCGCCGCGTCCTGCCCGTCGAACGGGACGATCTCGATCGGAGGCTTACCCGCGTCGGTGCATGCCTTGCTCTTGGCAGGCAGCTCATCGGTCTCCTCGGTCGTGGTGGCCTGCACCGCAACCTTCTTGCCGCACGCGTCGTTCGGATCGATCCCTGATCCCGGCCGCTGGGCCCACTGAATGCCCGCACTGAAGTACGTGACGAAGTCGACCGACTCCTCGCGCTCCTTGGTATCGGTGAACGACGACATGCCGACGTTGTAGGTGCCTTGCTGGATTGACGGGATGATCTTGGCGAAGTCCGATTCGCGGTACTCAGCGGTCAGTCCGAGCGTGCCCGCGATCGCGTTCATCAGATCCACATCGAAACCGACGATCTTGCCGTCGGGATCCTTGAATTCGTTCGGCGCGTAGGGAATGTTGACACCGACGACCAGCTTCCCCGACTCTTTGATCGCCTCGGGGACGGTGTTCGCGATCTCGTCGACCTTGTCGGCCGCCGCCGCCGTATTACCGGTCGTCTCACTGCTGGTGTTGGTACCGCTCGCGCAACCCGACAGGAGCAGCGCACCAGTGGCAGCAAACACCGCGGCGAATCGCCACACTTTCCCTCGACGGTCTTGACATTCACGTAGCACGGTTGCCTCTACTTTCTGCCTCGTGGACCCAGCGCAAAGCGCCGGTAACGGAACATTAGTAGAGACCTAGCGAAGCGGCAGGGGAACGCACGGCCGACTGATTCGCCGCGCGTGCCAATGACACATTTTGCATACGGTTAAAGCAATAGGGGGGCTGCCAAATAGCCTTTATGCGAAACTGCGGCCATGGAAAGTCCTGCACCCCCGAGCCTGTTGAAACATCTGTGGCTGTCCACCTTGCTGTCCGGGGTTCTCGCCATCATCCTCGGCGTGCTGGCGTGGACCTGGCCGACCCTGACGATCATCGTCACGGCGATCTTCTTCGGCGCCTACCTTCTGGTCACCGGTATCACGCAGGTGGTGTTCGCCTTCAGCCTGCACGTGTCGGCGGGAGGCCGAATACTTCTGTTCATCAGCGGTGCCGCCGCACTGATCCTGGCGCTGCTGTGCTTCCGCAGCCTGCAGGATTCCATTCTGCTGCTGTCCATCTGGATCGGCATCGGCTTCATCTTCCGCGGCGTCGCGACGGCCGTCTCCGCCATCAGCGACAGCACACTTCCCGGCCGGGCCTGGGAGATCTTCATCGGCCTGCTCAGCCTGGCGGCCGGGATTTTCCTGCTGGCCTGGCCGCTGCAGTCCCTTGAAACCCTGACCAGGGTGGTGGGGATCTGGCTGATCGTCATCGGGGTCTTCGAAGTCGTGTCGGCGTTCGGTATCCGCAAGGCCTCGAAGGACCTCGCGGGCCCGACACCGACACCTGCGGCAGAAGAATCGGTGAGCTAACGCACACTGCACGCTACTACGCTCTGTCGTAGGCTAGTGCCACAGCCACGGGAGAGGTTCAGATGGACGCACTCGATGTGTCGCGGTGGCAGTTCGGGACGACCACCGTCTATCACTTCATGTTCGTCCCCCTCACCATCGGCCTGGCTCCGCTCATCGCGGCCATGCAGACGGCATGGGTGGTCACCGGCAATGCGGCCTGGTACCGACTGACGCGGTTCTTCGGCAAGCTTTTCCTGATCAATTTCGCGCTCGGCGTTGCCACCGGCATCGTGCAGGAATTCCAGTTCGGGATGAATTGGAGTGAGTATTCGCGTTTCG
>CAZOIX010000510.1:0-3957 GCA_964579685.1 uncultured Mycobacterium sp. | reverse complement strand
TGGTGGTGTTCGGCCAGATCCGCTTCGACAGGACATCTGGCTATTCCGCGGAGTTCTCCTCGGCCAGCGGGATACGACAAGGACAGTTCGTCCGGGCCTCCGGCGTCGAGGTGGGCAAGGTCAAGAAGGTCCAACTCGTCGGTGGTGGTCACCGCATCCGGGTGGACTTCGACGTTGACTCCTCGCTGCCGCTGTATCAATCGACCATCGCGCACATCCGCTACGCCAACCTGATCGGCGAACGCTACCTGGAGCTCAAGCGCGGAGACGGCGACGGCAGCGACCGGCTGTTGCCTGCGGGGGGTACGATTCCGCTGACGCAGACCCAGCCCGCGCTGGACCTCGATGCCCTGATCGGCGGTTTTCGACCGGTGTTTCGGGGTTTGGACCCCGAAAAGATCAACACCATCGCCTCGGCGATCATCACGGTGTTCCAGGGCCAAGGCGGCACGATCAACGACATCCTCGACCAAACCTCGCGCCTGACTTCGGAATTGGCCGACCGCGACGAGGCGATCGGTGCGGTGGTGAAAAATCTCAGCACCGTGCTGGACAGCATTATCGACAAGGCCGGCGACGTCGATGCCACCATCACCAACCTCGAGACGCTGATCACCGGTCTCAACGAACGAGCCGATCCGCTCGCTGACAGCGTCGCGAGCCTGAGCAAGGCAACCGGGGCACTGTCGGGGCTGCTCAGCGACAATCGACCGCTGCTGCAGAGCACCATCAGCTCTGCGCAGGGCGTTCTGCAGCCGTTAGTCGACCAGTCCGGCGAGCTCGACGACCTGCTGCACAAGCTGCCGACCGCGCTGACACTGCTGGGCCGCAGCGCGGGCACCTACGGCGACTTCATCAACCTGTACCTCTGCGACATCACGTTGACGCTCAACGGCCTTCAACCCGGCGGTCCCGTGCGCACGGTTCGGCTGACGCAGCAGCCGACAGGAAGGTGCACACCGCAATGAGGGCACTGGAACCGTCGCACCGCGTCCGTACCGGCGTCATGGCCGTCATCCTGACCGTGCTCGTCATCGGGGTGGGACAGAGCTTCACCAGCGTGCCGATGCTCAACGCCGAGCCGCGCTACTACGGCGAGTTCACCGACTCCGGTGCGCTGCGCGTCGGCGACAAGGTGCGCATCCTGGGCATGGACGTCGGCACCGTGCAGGAAGTCGCCATCGCCACCCCCCGCGTCGTGGTTCGATTCACGCTGGGCGGCAACACTATTGGCACGCTGAGCAGATTGGCGATCCGCACCGACACCATTTTAGGCCGCATGGTACTGGAGATCGATCCGCGCGGCGAGCAGCCGTTGCGCCCGGGCGCAACACTGCCGGTCGGTCAAACCACCACGCCCTACCAGATCTATGACGCCTTCTTCGACGCCACCAAGGCTGCGGCCGGCTGGGATCTGGACACCGTCCGGCAATCGCTGCAGGTGCTCAAGGACACGGTCGATCAGACGGCGCCGCATCTGAGTTCGACCTTGGACGGGGTGGAGCGGTTTGCCGACACCGTCGGCAAGCGCGATGAGCAGGTCCAGTATCTGCTTGGTGAGGTCAGCAAGGTCGCCGGGGTACTCGGTATCCACGGTGATCAGATCAACCGGCTGCTGGTCAACGCCCAGGGTCTGTTGACCGCGATCAACCAGCGGGGCCGGGCCGTCGACGCGTTGTTGAGCAACATCACGGCGGTCTCGACCCAAGTTCAGGGGCTGATCAACGACAACCCGAACTTGAATACCGTGCTCACACAGGTCAACGCGGTGAGCGAGGTGCTGGTGAAGCGCAAGGACGATCTGCTGACCACCGTCACTGAACTGGGCAAGTTCGTGGCGTCGTTGTCCGAGATTGTGTCCTCGGGCCCCTACGTCAAGGCAGCCATCTTCAACCTGGCCCCCTATCAGGTTCTGCAGCCGTTCGTGGACGCGGCGTTCAAAGAGCGCGGCATCGACCCGGAGAACTTCTGGCGCGGTGCTGGGCTGCCGGCCTTCCAGTGGCCCGACCCCAACGGCGCCCGGTTCCCCAACGGTGCACCGCCGCCGGCGCCGCCGGTGCTGGAGGGCACCCCCGAACATCCAGGCCCGGCCGTGCCGAAGGGATCGCCGTGTTCCTACACCCCCCCAGCGGACGGCCTTCCTCGTCCAGATAATCCGCTGCCCTGCATGCACCTCGATGTCGGCCCGTTCGGCGGGCCCGCCTACCCGACGCCGATCGATATCCAAACCTCGCCCCCGAACCCGAACGGTCTCCCGCCCACGGCAGGAGTACCGGCAGCCGCGGCTCCCGGTGCGCCGCCGCCGAACGCTCCCGGCACGCCTGTGCCGCTGCCGCAGGCGCCACCGGGCGCCAGAACGGTACCGGTGCCGCCAGCGCCGTCCGACACCCCCGGAGGTAGTCAGTGAGCACCGTCTTCGACATATCTCGACGTCGGCTGGGCAGGTTGTCGCGCAAGACGGCCATCGTCGCGGTGCTCGCGGTGGTGCTCGCACCGGCCGTCGGCTACGGGGGGTGGCGGCTGTATCGCACGATGACGACCAACACCATCGTGGCCTACTTCGAGCAGGCCAACGCCCTGTATCCCGGTGACGACGTCGCGATCATGGGCGTGCCGGTGGGATCGGTGGACACCGTCGAACCGGCTGGCGACAAGATGAAGGTGACGTTTCACTACCAGAACAAGTACAAAGTGCCCGCCGACGCCTCTGCGGTCATCCTCAATCCGACCCTGGTCGCGTCACGCAACATCCAGCTCGAACCCGCCTACGACGGTGGCCCGGTGCTCACGAACAACACGGTGATCCCGATCGAACGTACTCAAGTACCCGTGGAATGGGACGACCTGCGCGACAGCATCGGCAAAACGGTCGAGGCCCTGGGCCCGACACCCGAACAACCCAAAGGGCCCTTCGGCGACACCATCGAAGCGCTGGCCGACGGGCTGGCGGGCAAGGGCGAAGCAATCAACACATCGCTGAACAGCCTGTCGACGGCGCTGACCGCGCTCAACGACAGTCGCGGCGAGACATTCGCGGTGCTGCGGGGTCTGGCCGCATTCTTGAACGCCCTGCACATCAACGAACAGCAGCTGATATCGCTGAACGACAACCTGGCACAGCTCACCAACAGCCTGACCCCGACCGATCACGACGTCGCCGACGCGGTGGTCCAACTCAACGCACTGCTACCGGTGCTGCGCACGTTCCTCGATGACAACGCTGCGGTGCTGACCACCGACCTCAACAACCTCTCCGAGGCCACCACCCCACTCGTGCAGCCCGACCAACAACAGGCCCTGGAGACCTTCCTGCACGTGTTCCCGACGTTTGCGGCCAACGCCAACAACGCCTACCACCCCAGCCACGGCGCACTGACGATCATCCCGGCGGTCACCAACTTCGCGAACCCGCTGCAACTGGTATGCAGCGCGATCCAGGCGAGAAGCCGGCTCGGCTATCAGGATTCCGCCGAATTGTGCGCGCAGTACCTGACCCCGGTCCTCGACGCCATCAAGTTCAACTATCTGCCGTTTGGGCTGATGCCGTTCTCCACCGCCGAGACGCTGCCCAAGCAGGTCGCCTACTCCGAACCACGGCTGCAGCCGCCACCAGGATTCAAGGACACCACCGTGCCCGGCATCTTCTCACCGGACACACTCTTCTCCCACGGCAACTACGAACCCGGATGGGTAACCGCGCCGGGAATGCAGGGCACCCAGGTCCGGCCACGCACCGCCGGGCTGTTGACGCCGCAATCGCTGACCGAGCTGATGGGCGGCCCCGACGCCGCGCCCCCGTCGGGCGGTCACAACTTGGCCGGCCCGCCGAATGCCTACACCGAGAACACCCCGCTGCCCCCGCCGTGGTATCCACAGCCGGGCCCGCCCCCAGGGCCGGGACCAGACGTGATCCCCGGCCCGGTCGCCCCCACACCCGCGCCATCAGCGACCTCTCCC
>CAZOIX010000509.1:0-3957 GCA_964579685.1 uncultured Mycobacterium sp. | reverse complement strand
GTCATGCCCTGCAATGTCAACGAACTGACGAGCGCCCACACATCACGACGGCTGCGCGGATCCAGCCCGGTGGTCGGTTCGTCAAGGAAAAGCACCTTGGGAAGCACTACCAGGGCGCACGCCAAGTCGACTCGCCGGCGCATGCCGCCGGAATAGGTCGATATCCGCCGGTCGGCAGCTGAGACCAGGCCAAACTGCTCCATCAATTCGTCGGCGCGGGCCTTTGCCTTGCCTCGGCTTAGCCCCCGCAACCTACCGAACAAAACCAGGTTCTCGCGGCCGGTCAGCATCGGGTCCATCGCGGTGAACTGTCCGGCCGTCGCGATGCTGGCCCGTATCTGTGCGGTCTGGCGGCGGATGTCGTATCCGGCGACGACGGCATGGCCGGAACTAGGGCGGATCAGTGTCGACAGGATGTTTATGGTTGTCGTCTTGCCGGCCCCGTTATGGCCGAGTACGCCGCACACCGTGCCGGCCGGAACCGAAAAGCTCACATCGCGCAGGGCAGGTGTGTCTCGTCCGAACGTTTTTGTCAGGCCGACGACCTCGATTGCGGGTGGGCTCACGGGAGGGAGTATTCCATGGTGAGTGCTCGCACGCGGGGAGGCGTCTGCCGAAAATTATCCTAAGCGGATGCTGCATACCCCACTTTGCTGCGTTGAGTACCCGGGGCTAAGCGGTTGTGGAAGCTTGATCACCAGCGGTGTTGTGGCAGTCTCGGTCTGGCTACCTATCCATGCTGGTACCGCCTGAGGAGACCCTGTCGAATTTGTTAGCAGGCCGACCGGTGGTCTGCTGGGTTGCGCGTGTGCATTCGGTCTGCATTGCGACGTGGCTGTCGTGATCTTGATGCCTTACGCCGGTGGGGGGCAGCTGGTTCACCCGGCGGTAGTCAGCCTCCGCGGCCGCGCCAATGATGTTGACTCTGCCTCGGAAAGGGGGATGAGGCCCAATATTTCGCTGAAATAGCTTGTAGTGCAATGAGATTGCGCTCCCATGCTGCTTGTGTCGGATCTGCAAATAATTTGCCGACATTCGCTGCAGGTATAGTCGGCTACATGAACCTGGTCGAGTCGATCGAACGGGGCCTGGATTGGCTGCGGACCCCCAGGTGGATTCCCGGTCGTATGGAGATGGAGACGCGGCGGGGAAAGCGCCTGGAACTGGAGGTCGTCTCGTTCACCATGCGTCTCCCGATCCCGGGTGGTGCCGTCGTACGTGTTCCGGTGTTCGTGGCACTTATGCCGGTGGGTTCCTCGCCGATCCAGGGAACACACGCGAACCCTGAACAACATGACGATCAATAACGATCGTCGCGGGGATCCGAGCAATACCGAGTTCGAGTGAACTCCGCCACACATAACGGGTGAGCGCACCTGGCGCACGGCGCAAATGTGGTACGAAAGTTATGTCCAGTCGGACCTGTACTCATTAGTAACCCATTCGATTACCGGAACCGCTGGTACCAATTTTTCGTCCCGACATTGAATGCAAGGGACTAGCAGGTTGTTGCTGCGGCGGGCGGCGATGGATCTGGGTTCATGTTGCTCAGCGCATATCACGATTCTCGGTGGGTATCAACTCTTATCCAAATCGCTTAGTTCGGGTCCCATGCGACGAGCGAGCCGACCGCCAGACCGGCGGATGTGCGGTTGCTTATCGAGCACGTGCCGTTGATGCACGATGGGGGCTATGCAGGTGCTCAGCATTGGCTGTTGATAATCCCGAATCCGTGGCCGTGGGCACCGCAGCGGGACCAATACGAAACGACGCCACTCCGGGGGTGATCCCGAAGTTTCCTCTTTTATCCGGGCTTCAAATCGCTAACTGCATTTCGTTGCTAGGCCTGTTGCCCGCACTTCGCATTTCGGATAGCCACCGCCGGGTCCGCAGGCGAGCTCCCGAGTTGCGCCCTTGGGAACGATGCCAGCAACGGCTTGAGCGGGCATTAAAGCAACGCTAAGCTCTCTGAGCCGCTAGCCCATGAGGTTCTAGCGACCCACAGCGTCGTCCAATAACCGATGGACGGCCGTCGTGCCAGCGGTTTTTGCACGTTTGTTTGCTGCAGTTATCTTCCCTTGGGAAGGAATTCGGGCCGCTCGGCGCCCCTGAGCTTAGCGAGCCCACAGAAAATTCATAATTGCGTCATAACCGCAACCATGAGCTGCGGGTATAGTCTTTCGTTGACCTGGTCAGACGCAAAATTAATTATCGCGTCAGTTAATTACGAAGACTAGCTCGTTAAAGTTTGCTGGAATGCCCTATCGTGGGAACCTTCTGAGAATGTTTTGCCCGCCACTGCAACGTGGGCTAGGTTTGCGGTAGGCTCGCCAACGGTTTGCGGTGACCGACGAATAACCTGGAGAGACGTGAGCATCAACCCGTTCGACGACGACAACGGTAGCTTCTTCGTTTTGGTCAACGACGAGGAGCAACACAGCCTGTGGCCCAGCTTTGCCGAGGTGCCGGCGGGCTGGCAGGTGGTTTACGGCGAAGCCGATCGTGCTACCTGCCTTGAATACGTTGAGAAGAACTGGCCAGACATCAGGCCCAAGAGTCTGCGCGACAGGTTGGCGCAGGGCGGGAGCTCTTGACGGCTCGACGGCGTGGTGGGGAGGTCGCGCGTGGGGAGTAAGGACGGAGCGCTTCCGCTGTCGCGTGGTCAGATGGATATCTGGCTGTCGCAGGAAAGCGGACTCGTTGGCACCGAGTGGCAACTCGGCCTCTCCGTAAGAATTGATGGCGCGATTGAACGCGACATCCTGCACCACGCCATCAGGCAAGCCCTGCAGGAAGCAGAACCGGCTCGCGCCGCCTTTTTCGAGGTCGATGGCGAGGTCTTACAGAAGCCGGTGGATTATTCGGATCTCGAGCTGCCGTTCTATGACGTCAGCGATTCGGACGATCCCGAGGAAAAAGTCCGCGAGATTGCCTCGTCAATTCAGCACACCCCAATGCCGCTGACCGGCCGGTTGGTCACATTTGCTCTATTTCAGACGAAGCCGGATCAATATTATGCGTTCGGACTGGGCCACCACATTTCCGTTGACGGAGTGGGCATGGCCCTGGTCTGCCGCCGCATCGCGACGATTTACACCGCAATGGTCAAGGGCGAAGCCGTCCCTGCCGCATACTTCGGTTCCCTGCAGGACTTGGTCGAACTCGAGGCCGGATACGCAGGCTCCCCGGAATTTGTGGAAGATCAGGCCTACTGGAGCGAGAATCGCCCCCCGGAGAGCGGACTGGATCGCCGGGTATCCCTAGCCGACCAGCGTGGCGGGTACACCCCTTCAGCGCAGGTGCAAATAGGTCAAGCCGCCATCGGCGGTATCAAAGAACTGTCAAAGGCGCTGCGCATCCGTCGGCACTCGGTGATGACGGCGGCGCTGGCGCTATTGGTCCGGTCGTGGTCTGGCAGCGGCTCGGAAGTGGCGCTGGACTTCCCGGTCAGCAGGCGGGTGGGCGAAGAGTCGAAGACACTTCCCGCGATGCTTGCCGGCATCGTGCCCTTGGTGATGTCGGCTCCACCGGAGTCATCGGCTGGCGAGTTCTGCAAGCATGTCGACTTGCGCCTTCGAGAGTTGTTGGCGCATCAGCGATTTCCGGTGCATGCCCTGGACGAGGACGGCGGCCTGCGCGGCCCGAGGCAAACGTCGAATCGGGTGGCGATCAGCTTCCTGCCGTCCCGGCTCACGCTGGATCTGGCCGGCGTGCCCGCAACCGCGTCATTCACCAACCACGGTCCGATGGGCCACTTCGGACTGTTCTTCTCCGGCGCCAGCGATCAGATGTTGCTTGGTACGGCCGGCCAGGGTCAGCCGTTCGCCAACTTCGAGGTCGCCGACCTGGCGGATCGCCTCCAGCGGATTGTGACGGCGATGGCGGCCGATCCGGACCGGTCGTTGGCGTCGATCGATGCCTTGGATGTCGCAGAGCACGACGGTCTGGATCGGATCG
>CAZOIX010000508.1:0-3970 GCA_964579685.1 uncultured Mycobacterium sp. | reverse complement strand
GCCGCGTGGTGTTCGGCCATGCGTAGCTGCCGTGACGGGATTGTTCGCTATTCCCGCTGCTGAATTGGGACGAAGCAGGCAAAGTAGGGGCCAACACGTGGCACCGACGAGGGGTAATCGCGAGTGAACGACCTGGTGACCGGTCGCGGCCGCACCGGCGGCGGCCGGATCGTGCTCGTCGTCGCCTGCGTGGCGGTGCTGCTGGCGGGGTGTTCGTCGTCGTCGGCGACCGTGGTGGACGGCCGGGCCACGTCGATGCTGTTCAACCCCGACCGCGTCGGCGGCCTCCCGGTCACCGAGGGCCCCAGCGGACCGCGGCCGAATGCGCCCGCACCCGAGGGTACCGTCGAAGACACCGACGACGGCGCGATGGATCGCTTGGCGTTGTTGTCAGTCAACGACATTCAGGAATTCTGGAGCAAGAATTACGCCGAATATCTGCCGGGTGACTTCGAACCGGTGGAAACCCTGGTGTCCTACGACTCCGACGATCCGTCGAGTCCGCGGTTATGCGGTTCGGAGACGTATCAGAGCCCCAACGCGGCGTTTTGCTTCAACCTCAACACGATGATCTGGGACCGCGGTGCCTTCCTGCCCGTCGCGGCCGAGTACTTCGGCGACATGGGTGTCGTCGGGGTGATCGCCCACGAGTACGGACACGCGCTGCAGTGGATGGCCGGGCTGGCGGATCTCGATACCCCCGGTCTGGTGAGGGAACAACAGGCCGACTGCTTCGCCGGCGTGTACCTGCATTGGGTGGCGGAAGGAGATTCGCCGCGATTCACGTTGAGCACGGGCGACGGTCTCAACCATGTCCTCGCCGGTGTCATCTACATCCGTGACCGCCTGGAGGGGGGACCCGCCGAAGATCCGCACGGTTCTGCGCTCGACAGGGTCAGCGCGTTCCAACTGGGCTTCACCGGTGGTGCAGACCAGTGCGCCGCCATCGACATGGATGAGATCGCCAGGCGTCAGGGCGATCTGCCCGAGCACGTGACGTCGGCGTACGACACCACCTCGCTGGACAGCCCGATCGACGACGACACCCTGTCGAAGTTGATGGAGGTGCTGGACAAGACCTTCGAACCGGCCGATGCGCCGACACTGACCACCGACCGCTCCGAATGCACCGGCGCATCGATCACCGAGCCGACCGCGTACTGCCCGGAGTCCAACAAGATCTTCGTGGACATGCCCGCGCTGAAGGCGGCCGGGGCGACCAAGAACGAGGACGAGGACGAGGTCCTGGTTCAAGGCGACAACACGGCACTGTCGATGGTGACGTCCCGCTATGCGCTGGCGGTGCAGAAGGAGCGCGGCGTGAAAATCGACACGCCCGTCTCCGCCTTGCGCACGGCCTGCCTGACCGGGGTGGCGCAGGGGAAGATGACCGAATCCAACGGTGTCGATTTCATCCTGTCGCCGGGAGACACCGACGAGGCCGTAGCCGGCCTGCTGTCCAACGGCATGGCCGCCAGCGACGTCAACGGGGTGGCGGCCCCCGCGGGATTCACCCGGATCCTCGCCTATCGGCTGGGACTCTCCAGCGGCGTCGACGAGTGTTTCGAGCGGTTCGCATGACGCGCCCTCCGCAACAGGGCCAGGGCGAGCCGTGGTGGGCGCGTCCCGGCGGTGCACCGCAACGGGGCGGGCCGGCTTATCCGCCGCCGCCGCAGCAGCGGCCGGCCTATCCGCCGCCGCAGCAGCCCTACCAGCCGCGTCCGTCGTACCCGCCGCCGCGGCAACCGTATCCGCCACCACAGCAGCAGTACTACCAACAGCCCTCTCAACCGCCTCCGCCGTCAGCCAAGCCGTCGCGCGGGCCGATGATCGCCGGGATGGTCGTCGCGGTCGTCGTGATCGGCGGCCTGGCACTGGTTGGCGGACTGTGGTTCTCGGGATTCTTCGGCAGCGGCACGGTGCTCGACGTGCGCCAGGCCGAAGCCGGTGTGAAACAGATCCTCACCGATCCGATCAACGGCTATGGGGCAAACGATGTTTCGGCGGTCAAGTGCAACAACGGTGAAAACCCTCCTGTCGAGCAGGGTAAGAGTTTCTCGTGTGATGTGACCATCAACGGTGCGAAACGCAAAGTGCAGGTGGTCTTCCGGGACGACGCCGGGACCTACGAGGTCGACGGGCCCCGGTAGGAGAAAATTTCGGTCAGCGGAGCCCGGTCTCGATATCGTCGACCAACTGGCTGGCCTCGGGGCCGCAGACCATCGGAAGGTCGACCGGTCCGGCGGCCAGCAGACTTTTTACGCGACTCTGCAGGTCGTCCGACGTGACGTGCTCGTAGAGCCCCGCGCCCGGGCACGTCGTCTTCGAGGCGAGGTCTCGGTGCCCCGCCAGGGTGCTGGTCGGGATGCCGAATCGCTCTGCAGCCCAGGCGAATACCAGCGCAGTGCCATTCAGCTGATCCTCCGACACCGCTTCCTTGTCGAAGTCTCCCTCGCAGACGACAAGGAAGTGGCCGGTGGGGTCGTAGTCCGTCGCGGTGTCACCCACGAGGTCTGGGCGTCGCAACTCGTAGATGTTTCCGTGGCGGTCGACGCTGAAGTGATAGGCGATGTCGATCCAGCCCTGGGTGTCCTGGTGGTAATGCTGGTGTTGGCGCAGCCGTGCGGGCGCATTGGTGTTGTCGCCGAGGACCACTTCGGTGTGATGGACCGTCAAGCGGGTGGGGGTGTTGGGCACCCCGCCGGGAAGGGCGGGCTGCGCGCCCCAGGCATCGCGGCACAACACCACACGCGACGCGGGATCCACCGCCGGTGCCGCGGCCGCGGTGGGCTGCGTCAGCCGGGCGGCCGTCACGGCCGCCAGACCGGCGGTTCCCAACTGCAATACCCGGCGACGGGTGAGATCTTGGCCGCCTTCCCCTGCGTCCATGACCATCACGATACGAAATCGTTCTTACGGCAGAACCGTTCTCATCAACATCACGTTGTAGGCCGACCACAGCGACACGTTGTAGTACAGCTCCTTACCTGTCGACCACGGATGCAGGAACGGCGCATAGATGCCACCGGGGAACTGCATCGACGGCACGACCAGCCGCTCGGGACTCCAGGGACCCTGCGGCGCAGGCGCCGTCCGCATGACCATGTCGTTGGCGCCGTTGCCGTAGAGCACCAGGTACTGGTTGAGATAGGTGTTGTACTGCGCCGACATCTCGCTGACCGGTCCGGGGATCACCGGGGTCGCCGCACCCGGATCGCCTGGCACCCAGGCGTTGGAATCCGAACTCCAGTACTCGTACCTGCGCAGGTCCGGCACACCTGCCGGCAATACCCGCGCGATGTAAGCGGCACCCCCACGCCCCGAGGGGGTGCCGAAGGAATAGATGTAGGGGTCGCCCGGCCCCGGCTTGAGGAACGCCCCCTGCTGGAAGTTCTCATTCCCCCTGACGTATTGGGCGCGGTTGGTGCTGTTGGGCGCGGCCGGGCGGACGGAGTCTGGATAGACACCCCAACGCTCACCGTTGTCTGGTGACACCGCGATCGCCGAGAAGTTGGTCGTCCACCGGCCGTCGCTGTCCCAGCTCTTGATCGACATGAAGTTGATGTACTGGGTGCCGCCGACGGAGATGCCCGCGGTCGGAATGATGCCCTTCTCGGTCGGTGAGAACTTGATGCTGTTGATGATCTGCTTCGAAAGTCCCTGCGACCAAAGGGGAGAACTCGATGCGGACACCGTTCGTGACAACGCGCCGTCCTTGCTGCGGAACAGCACGTTGTAGCGCCACTGCTGGCCGCGCACACCGCAGTACCCGTAGGTGTCGCCGAAGGCCATCAGCACCTCGCCGGCGCCGTTGTCCCACATGATGCCGAGATCGGTGCCGGTGATGGCGAACCTGTTGACGGTGTCGTTCGGACTCTCCGGTCCGGTCACCCAGCCGACGAGCGTCGTGCCGGGCGGGGCGGGTGCCGGTGCGGGGTCCGACGGCGTGACGGGATTCGCATCGGGAACC
>CAZOIX010000507.1:2775-3971 GCA_964579685.1 uncultured Mycobacterium sp. | reverse complement strand
AACCGCTCCACCCCGAGGCCGCCCGCGGCCTCCTCGATGAACAGCAGATCCTGCGTCTCGATCCAGCGCACCGGGCTGGCGAACTGCCACGCCAGCAACTCGATGACGACCTTGCGGCACAGCTCGGCCGGCTTCTCGTTGCGCCACGTGTCGTAGTCGGCGAGGATCTCGTCGAGCGGCTCGGCGGGCACCAGATCGCGGATCTCCTGGATGAAGTCGCGATCCAGCGTGAACGGCCGCGGCACCAGGTTCGGAATGTACTTCCCGATGATCAAGTTCGGATCCTGGTCGCGTGGCATGACGCGCTCGAGCGAGCGACGGAAGTCCGCGACACCGACCCGCAGTACCGACGAGTGGAACGGCACGTCGATACCGGGAACCAGGATGAACGAGCGCTTGCCGCCGCTGATCTCGCGGCGCTTCTCGACCTCTTCCTCCAGCACCTCCAGCCCGCGCACAGTGCCCGCGATGGCGTACTGCGAGCCGCGCAGATTGAAGTTCACGATCTGCAGGAATTCACCTGTGCGCTCAGAGATCTCGTCGACGAATCCCGGAACGTCGGCATCGTCGAGATCTATCTGCGATGGCCGGATCGCGGCCAACCGGTAGTTGGACCGACCCAGGTGGTCCCGCGGGACGATGTCGTGCATCTTGCTGCCACGGTGGAACACCACCTCCAGCAAGGCCTCCAACTCGTAGACACCGCTGACACAGGCCAGCGCGGTGTACTCGCCGACGGAGTGCCCGCACGCCAGCGCGCCCTCGACGAACGCACCCTGCTCACGCATCTCGGCGACCTGGGCCGCCGCTACCGTGGCCATGGCCACCTGGGTGAACTGCGTCAAGAACAGCACGCCGTCGGGATGGTGATAGTGCACACCACTGGCGATCAGCGAGGTCGGGTTGTCCCGCACCACATGCAGCACCGAGAAACCCAACGTGTCGCGGGTGAACTTGTCGGCGCTGTCCCATACCTTGCGCGCGGCCTTGGACCTGGCGCGCACCTCCATGCCCATGCCCTTGTGCTGGATGCCCTGACCGGGGAAGGCGTAGACGGTCTTCGGGGCCGCCAACTGAACCGTCGCCGACATCACGAGTTCGTTGTCGACGCGCGCGGCGACCTCGACGATCTCGGCGCCCCGGTCGATTCCGACCCGGTCGACCCGGAAGTCGATCTCATCGCCAGGCAGCACCAT
>CAZOIX010000507.1:0-2765 GCA_964579685.1 uncultured Mycobacterium sp. | reverse complement strand
CGCGACGTCCAGCCGACCACACGGGCCGGCGGGGCAGCCTTGCCGTCGGTTGCGGCGACGACGTGCTGCGCGGCCGCCGAGAGCCACATGCCGTGCACGATGGGCGATTTCAGCCCGGCCAACAGTGCGGCGGCGCGGTCGGTGTGGATCGGGTTGTGGTCACCGGAGACCACGGCGAAGGCACGCATATCGGTCGGCGCGGTGACGGTGACATCACGACGGCGACGACGCGGCGTCTCGGTCGCGTTGTCGGTGATCGCACCGCCGGCGCGCGGCGGGTCGCTCAGCTCGGCCGCACCGGTGCGACCCCGGATGGCGAACCGCTCCTGCAGTTCCGCGACCACGGTGCCGTCAGGGTCGGTGACCTCGACGGTGACCGGGACCACCCGGCCGTACTCGGTGTCGAAAGCCGCCGAACTCGTTGCGGTGACCGTCAATTGGGCAGGCGTCTTCGGCATCGGCGCGAGCAGGTGCGCGGCGTGGTCCAGGTGCACCAGGCTCAGCAGACCCTCGACCACGGGGATCCCGTCGTCGGTGGCAGCGGCACCGATGGCCGCGAAGACCGCGGGCCAGCAGTGGCCGACCAGCGCATCCGGCACCAGGGTGAGCCCCGGCGCCAGCGGCGCTCCGAACGTCGCGGTGACACCGGTGTGGTCGGCGACCTGCTCGGGGTCCCACTTGACACTGATGGTCGACGCGTTGTTGCGCACCGGCGGCAACGCATCGGGGCCGTCGACACCCGCCGCGATCGCGAGGACCGAGCGCATGGCCTTCGACGCATCCTCGATGGTCACGATCGGCATACCACCGTTGACCGTGCACGACGGCAGCGTGAACGGGATGTCGATCCAGATGTCACTGAGCGGCACACTGAGCGTGACCACCCCATCCGCATTCAGCTCGAGCCGTGCACCGGTGGACGGGTGTGTGGCACTGCGGTTTTCGTTGACCTGCCACTCCTGCGGCGCACCGATACGGTGCACGGGGTTGATCGCGGTCCGGCCGGCCCACAGCACATCGGGCGAATCGAGCACGACCGCGAGCGCACCGGTGACATCGTTGCGCGCCTGGCGGCGGGACACGACCGGCACCGGCTGCGAACCTGCGGCGAGCAACTCGTCGATCGACGCCTGCTCGAAGCGGTCGAGCAGCTCGCCGACCGGCTCGTCGACCCGCGTGATCCCCGCGACCGACTGCGTGCCGGGGATGATGCACACCTCGTCGGCGGTGTAGCGCGCGTCGTGCGCCTGCCACAGCGAGTCGCTGCGCCACCAGCGCCGCACGTCCTTGTCGATGACGGGCACGAAGTTGACGGGCTTGCCCATCGTCTTGCACAGCGTGATGAAGAACGGCACGTCGGCCGGATGCAGCTTGAGCGTCTCGGCATCCGGGTAGCGCTCCAGCAGCCGAGCGATCGCGGCAGGCGGATTGTCCAGCAGCGCCTGGCCTTCGGAGCTGTCCGCGTAGAGCGTCGCGATCGGTCCGGAATCCTGGGGATGCAGCCGCGCCTCGGCGCGCTTGAGCATTTCGGCGAACCGGTCCCGCCAGGTGTCGGCGACCCACGGGCTGTCGGCAGATTTGGTGTCCGCGGTGCTGTCGCCGTCGCCGATCGCCAACTCGACATACCGATTCAGCCACTGCAGGTAGGTCATGGACCCGATGTCGCCGAAGTACGGCTTCGCCGTAACGGCCATCGCAGTGATCAGCTCGTCACGGCGCGCCGCGACCGCATCACCGTCGCCGGCGACCTCGTCGAGCAGCCGGCCGCACCGGGACGCCGCGTTGTCGATCTCGTGGATGTCGGCACCCAACTGGCTGCGACTGGAAGCCATGCCGCCGTTGGCTTTTCCGGCACTGATCCAGTCGTCGGTTCCGGTGGTGTCGACCAGCATCTGCTTGACCGCCGGGGAGGTGGTGGCCTCCAGCGTCGCCATGGCCGCGGTTCCGATGAGGATGCCGTCGACCGGCATCTCGGGGAAGCCGTAGGCCTTGGCCCAGGCGCCCGACAGGTATTCCGCGGCACGCTCCGGGGTGCCGATGCCGCCGCCGACGCAGACGGTGATGTTGGGCAGCTTCCGAAGGTCGGCGTAGGTCGCCACGAGCAGGTCGTCGAGGTCCTCCCACGAGTGGTGCCCGCCCGCGCGGCCACCCTCGATGTGCGCGATGACGTCCTTGCCGGGCACCTCTGCGGCGATGTTGATGACCGACTTGATCTGGTCGACGGTGCCGGGCTTGAACACGACGTGGCTGATGCCGACGCTGTTCAGTTCCTCGATCACCTCGACGGCGTCCTCGAGATCCGGGATGCCAGCACTGATGACGACGCCGTCGATCGGCGCACCGGACTGACGGGCCCGCTGCACCAGCCGCTTGCCGCCGACCTGAAGCTTCCACAGGTACGGGTCGAGGAACAACGTGTTGAACTGCACGGCCCGCCCCGGCTGGAGCAGCGTGGTCAGCTCGGCGATGCGGTTCTCGAAGATCTCCTCGGTGACCTGGCCGCCGCCGGCGAGCTCGGCCCAGTGGCCCGCGTTGGCTGCGGCCGCGACGATCTTGGCGTCGACGGTCGTGGGGGTCATACCGGCGAGCAGCATCGGCGAACGCCCGGTAAGCCGGGTGAACTTGGTGGACAGCTTCACCGAACCGTCGGGCAGCTGCACGGTCGTGGGCGCGTAGCTCGACCACGCGGGCAGCACCTCGGGCTCGGCGCCGACGGTGAACAGGTTGCGCTGTCCTGCGCGGGTGGCCGCGGGAACGATTCCGAC
>CAZOIX010000506.1:0-3976 GCA_964579685.1 uncultured Mycobacterium sp. | reverse complement strand
CGGTGGTGCGCTCGTGCGGGTGATCGCGGGCGACGTCGCGGAGCATCGTGGTCCTGGTGTGACTCACACCCCGATCACCATGGTGCACAGCACGATCGAGCCAGGAGCCCAGCTAAGCCTGCCGTGGAACCGCGATTTCAACGCCTTGGTGTACGTGTTGTCGGGCCGCGGCGCGGTGGGACCCGCCGGGCATCATTTTCATCAGGGCCAGCTGGCCGTGCTCGGGCCCGGCGACCGGATCAGCGTCGGCGCGGATGCCAGCCAAGATTCGCACCGGCATACGCTCGAAGTCCTGCTCCTGGGCGGTAGGCCCCTCCGCGAGCCGGTGTTGCAGTACGGACCCTTCGTGATGAACACCAAGACGGAGCTGATCCAGGCACTCGAGGACTACAACGCGGGCAAGTTCGGCGCGATCCCACCGAACGCGCTCATGCCGCACCGCGTGTGACGCCGGCTTCCTCCTGAGGCCCGGAATCGCTTCTCGGATAGAGCATTTCCAACTCGCCGATATGTGCCGCCGCAGTGACCAGTGGCAGCGCGGCCGCGACGGCCAGGTCGTCGCCGGATGCTTCGGCGCGCAGGGCGATCACGAAGTCGTCGCTGATCGGTTGCAGCACAGGACCCGGTGAGTTTCCGGTGACCTGATGGCACACCGCCTCGGTATGCCTCTCCAGTACCGCGCGGGTGCGTGCGTACACACCGTGCGGCGGCGGGACGATGTCGGCGATCAACTCGGCCGCGGCGCGCAGTCGAACCGCGCGGTTGGCCCGCCGCACCATCGGCGCACGGACATCGGCGGCCCCGCCGCTTTCCGAAAGATACTGTCGCACCCCGTCATCAACTGTGCGAGACGCCTCGAGCGCATCATGGCTGAGCGCGATGACCTTGTCGGTGGCCTCCTCCGACGCACCGCGGGTGACGCGCAGCACGGCGGCCGTGAGGAATGCGGCGCCCACGGCGAAGGATTCGTCGATGACCTTCGACACCCGGGTACGCACGCCGCGAGGCCACAGCAGTACGGAAACGACGATTCCGACCATGGCGCCGACGATGACGTCCTCGATGCGGATCAACCCGACGCTCCACCCCGTCGGTGCGATCAGATTGAAGATGATCAGCACCATCATCGTGAACGCCGCCTGGCCGGCGATGAACGACGCGACCTCGGGCACGAACGCCGAACCGAACGCCACCAGCGGTAGCAGGGACCACATGACGAGGGGGTCGATGCCCACCAGCTCGATGACGACGACCCCCAGCAGGAAGCCGATCGCCGTGCCGGCCACCGCACGCACCACCCGGGTGCCGGTCGACAGCGCGCTGCTGCGCAGCACCGACATCGCGCCCAGCACCACCCAGAAGTCGTTTTCCAACGGGAACACGTGCGTCACCGCGACGGCGAGCGCCAGACCCAGACCGGTTCGCATGCTGTTGCGCAGCACCACCGCCCGGGTGGCCACCAACCCCTTCGTGATCGCCGCCACGGCGGTCGTCTCCGGCATCACCCAATCGGCGGTTCCCGTCGGCGGCAGGCGGCGCCCGAGAACACGCGCCCATACCGGACGGGCGTCGGCCTCGGCGGCGTTGCGGATGATTCGACCCGTCACGCCGACGGTGGCCGAGAAAGTGCGGCGCGCCAACAGCTTCCGGCCGACGGCCACCGCGGCCTCGTCGTGAGGTTCGCCGAGGATCTCGACGATGTCGTCGCGATAGCGTCCCTGCGCGATCGATCGCAGTTCGGCGAGTGCGGAGTTGAGGTCTGCACCCCGGCCGGCGCGCGCGGCGGGGGCGGAAACGCTGAGCACCGCGGCGCAGTCCCGAAGTACCCGGATCAGCGGTGTCTTCAGATCTCCCAGCAGGCGACCGGTGTCGTCGGTGATTCGGTCCGACAGGAACCCGAGGTCGTCGACGACCCGCACCAGTGCGCGACTGCCCGCGGTGAGGCCGACCGGGCGGAAATCGGCGCCGAGAAAGCTCTCCCACAGTGCGTTCATCGCACGGGTGGCGTCCTTGGCGGTCCCGGTGCCCTCCAACGCATCGGCCAGCCGGGTGCATACCTGCGTCGCGTGCCGGCGCAACTCGTCGTGATGGCGCGGCGGGACCAGGAACAATGCCGCGGGCACGCACAGCGCCAGCGCGATCAGCCAGCCGAGCAGACGCTCGGGAACGGGACCGACCGGCGTGCATGCCGGCAGCACGAACGTCAGCAGGGTGGCGCGCTGGCCCGCGGCGATGATCTCGCTGAGCACACCCGAGAACGTCACGACCACGCCGAGAATGAACATCGTCGCCACACTCACCAAGGGGTGGTTGGCCACCAGCGTTCCGAGGGTGATCAGCACCAGTCCGTTGATCCCCAGGCCGCAGTAGGCCAGTGCCCGGGCCGGGCGGTTTCCCGGAAAGTCCACCAGGATCAGCAGCGCCACCGAACCGAAGATGGCGAACAACGGCGTCTGCGACCCACCGCCGACGGCGAACCCGACCGCAGCCGCAATGGGCACGGTGATGGCCGCACGCGCCGCGCGCCGGACCGCGTCGAATTCGGGGTCGCGCTGCCGAAGCAGGTCAACCGCACGACGCCAGGTTTCGGGGATGGCGTCAGTCACCGTCGGGCACCGAGGCGAACCCGTCCGACTCGAGCGCGACCTGCAACCGCCTGGCGATCCACTCCAGCGCGTCGGCGTCGGGAGGCAGGGCGGACTGCTCGTAGCCGACGAGCAGATACACCGCCCACGACGCGAAGACCTCCGCCTGGCGCTTACTGTGCAAGATCTCGCACGCCGAGGAGTACATGATGTCGAATCGCTGCCGGTCGACGGCGACCTGTACCGCGTGCACATGCGGATCAAGGGAGCTCCACACCCTGATCGCCGCCTCCGCGCCGTGGGGAAGTCCCAGGCCGGCCTGGATCAGCCGGTCGATGCGGCGTCGCGGATCCGTCTCATTGTGCGCGGCCTCGATCACCAGCACCGTGCGCTCCTGCACCCAGTACTCGACCAGATCCTTGGTGTAGGCCGCCCAGTTGGTGAAGTAGTGATAGAAGGAACCGGTGGTGACGCCGAGGCGCTGACACACCTCGGCGAGTTTGAGCCCCCCGTATCCGAGATCGGACAGTACTTCGAGGCCGGTCTCGAAATAAGAATCCCGAGAAACGACGCTGGCCATGGGACCGCACCCTAATGCTCACCCGATCGAATCTCCACGCCGAGCCTTCCCACCGTGCGGTCGAAATATTTGCTGGATCGACGCCTCCCGTCCCACGGAGGCGAATAGCGGTTAGCGCTTCCAGTGGGCTGTGGCACAATTTGACCGTGCCGCAACATACCGCGAGTCGGGGTCCTGGTCGCCCACCCGCAGCGAAGGCCGCCGAGACGCGGGAGCGCATCATACGAGCCGCCCGCGAGGTCTTCAGCGAACTCGGATACGACGCCGCCACGTTCCAGGCGATCGCGATCCGTGCCGGTCTGACCCGCCCCGCCATCAACCACTACTTCGCAAGTAAACGCGTGTTGTGGGGCCAGGTTGTCGAACAAACCGATGCGCTGGTAGTTAGCGCGGGCCGGGCGCGCGCGGAGGGCGAGCCGAATCTGTTGAAGCGGTTGTCCGCGTTCTTCACCGCCGCGATTCAGTCGAATTCCGAAGACCGTTCGGCGGCAGCGTTTCTCGTGACCTCGGTGCTGGAGTCTCAGCGGCACCCCGAACTCGCCGGCGACGAGCACGATTCACTGCGGACGTCGCGCGACTTCATCACCTGGGCGGTCAACGACGCGGTCGCGGGCGGCGAGCTCACCACCGACACCAACGTCGGCGACCTGGTCGAGATGCTGGTCGCGATGATGTGGGGGATGGGCTTCTACGCCGGTTTCGTCGGGAACCGCGACGAACTCGCCACGGTCGTGCAGAACTTCGAGCTGCTGATGGCCAACAAGCTCTGGAAACTGCGCGACTAATGGCAGTCGATCAGCGTGGCGTTGAT
>CAZOIX010000505.1:0-3977 GCA_964579685.1 uncultured Mycobacterium sp. | reverse complement strand
TCGTGGGAGTGCTGCCGTATGCGCGGCTCAAGGCGTGGCGGCGCGGCCTCATCTTCGCGCTGTTCGTGTTCGCCGCCGTGTTCACACCCGGTTCGGACCCCTTCTCGATGCTGGCGCTGGCCCTGGCCCTGACGGTGCTGCTCGAATTCTCCATCCAGATCGCCCGCATCAACGACAGACGCAGGGCGCGTAGGGATGCCCTTGACGAGGTTGCCGACGACCGGGCGGCGCCGATCGACGGTGTCGAGCAGGTCGATGCGCCCACCGCAGTGCCGACGTCGGGGCGGCTCGTGGTCGATGACGACGCGACCTAGCGGCCCGCTCGCGGCAAGCTTCTCAGAGCAGTTGCCCTTCAGTCTCGATGCCTTCCAGCGCACCGCGTGCGAGGCGCTGGAGAACGGCCACGGTGTTCTGGTCTGCGCGCCGACCGGTGCGGGCAAGACGGTGGTGGGTGAGTTCGCCGTGCATCTGGCGCTTGCCGCGGGGCGAAAGTGCTTCTACACCACACCGATCAAGGCGCTGAGCAACCAGAAGCACAGCGACCTGGTGCGCCGATATGGTCCGGAGAACATCGGATTGCTCACCGGGGACCAGTCGATCAACGGCGACGCCGACATCGTCGTGATGACCACCGAAGTGCTGAGAAACATGCTCTACGCGAATTCTCCTGCACTGCAGGGGCTTTCCTATGTCGTGATGGATGAGGTGCACTTCCTGGCCGACCGGATGCGCGGAGCCGTGTGGGAAGAAGTGATCCTGCACCTACCCGACGACGTGCTGCTGGTGAGCCTGTCGGCGACGGTGAGCAACGCCGAAGAGTTCGGCGGCTGGATCCAGACAGTGCGCGGTGACACCACGGTGGTGGTCGACGAACACCGTCCCGTCCCGTTGTGGCAGCACGTGATGGTGGGCAAGCGGGTCTTCGATCTCTTCGACTACCGTGCGAAAGGCGCGAGTCGGCAGTCGGGGGCGGACGGGCGGGAGCTCCTTGTCGATCCAGAGTTGTTGCGCCACATCGCACACCGGCTGGAGGCCGACCGCCTCGCCGACTGGCAGCCCCGCGGCCGCGGCAGGAACCGGGGACGCCCGACCGTCTACCGCGGACCGACCCGCCCCGACGTGATCGCCACCTTGGCCCGTGAGCAATTGCTGCCTGCCATCACGTTCATCTTCTCGCGGGTCGGATGCGACGCCGCCGTCAAGCAGTGTCTGCGCTCATCGCTGCGGCTCACCACCGGCTCCGAACGGGCCCGCATCGCCGAGGTGATCGATCGTCGATGCGCCGACCTGCCGGAAGCCGACCTGATCGTCCTCGACTACCACGAAGGGCGGGAAGGGCTCCGGCGCGGACTGGCCGCGCACCACGCGGGCATGCTGCCGGTCTTCCGCCATACCGTGGAGGAACTGTTCGTCGCGGGACTGGTGAATGCGGTCTTCGCCACGGAGACACTGGCTTTGGGGATCAACATGCCTGCGCGGACGGTGGTGCTCGAGCGCCTGGTGAAGTTCAACGGCGAGCAGCACATGCCGCTGACGCCGGGGGAGTACACGCAGCTGACCGGCCGCGCCGGCCGCCGGGGCATCGACGTGGAAGGCCACGCCGTCGTGTTGTGGACTCCCGATGTCGAGCCGATCGAGGTCGCCGGACTGGCGTCCACCCGCACCTTCCCGCTGCGCAGTTCCTTTGCGCCCTCGTACAACATGACCATCAACCTGGTGCATCAGCTGGGGCCTGCGCAGGCGCACAAGCTGTTGGAGAGTTCGTTCGCGCAGTACCAGGCGGACCGGTCGGTCGTCGGGCTGGTACGCGGTATCGAACGCGGCGAACAGATGCTTGCCGAGATCGCGAACGACTTCGGTGGTGCAGACGCACCCATCCTGGAATACGTCAGATTGCGCCAACAGATATCCGAACGCGAGCGGGCCCAGTCGCGGGCATCGCGGCTGCAGCGCCGCAAGGCCGCCAACGACGCACTGTCGGCGCTGCGCCGCGGCGACATCATCACCATCACCCACGGCAGACGCGGCGGCCTGGCCGTCGTCCTGGAACCCGACCGCGACAGCGACGATCCGCGACCGCTGGTGCTGACCGAACACCGCTGGGCGGGCCGGATTTCGTCCGCCGACTACTCGGGTGCTTCAGCACCGCTGGGATCGATGTCCCTGCCCAAGCGGGTCGAACACCGAAACCCGCGCGCACGTCGCGACGTCGCCTCGGCGCTACGGTCGGCGGCGGGCGGACTGGATGTCCCGTCCACGAAGCGCAAGCGCAGCGGAGAACCTACCGAACGCGACGTCGACCCCGAATTGGCCGCGCTGCGTGAACAGGTTCGCAGGCATCCGGCCCACCAGTTACCCGATCGCGAGGAAAAGGCGCGACTCGCCGAGCGCTATCTGCGAATCGAGCGGGACAACGAGACCACCCGGCAGAAGGTCGCTGCGGCGACGAACTCGTTGGCGCGCACCTTCGACCGTATCGTCGTGCTTCTCGCCGAACGCGGCTTCATCGAGGCCGGGGCGCCCGACGACGGCGGTCCCAAAGTGACCGACGACGGTCGGCTGCTCGCCCGGATCTACAGTGAAAGTGACCTTCTGGTCGCCGAATGTCTGCGCACCGGTGTGTGGGAGGGCCTGGACCCCGCCGAGTTGGCCGCGGTGCTGTCGGCCGTGCTGTACGAGTCGCGCGGCGACACGCCGAGCGCCCCAGGGGGTATCGAGATCCCGACGGGCAACCTACGACGTGCGCTGAACCGGACCCACAGGCTGTGGACCGAACTGCGGACAGACGAACAACGCCATCGCATCAGCCACAGCCGTGAGCCCGACGACGGCTTCGTTCCGGCCATCTACCGCTGGGCCGCGACCGGCGATCTCACCACCGCACTGGCGGCTTCGGACGCCGCCGGCGCCGGGTCCCCGTTGTCGGCAGGCGATTTCGTCCGCTGGTGCCGCCAGGTTCTCGACCTGCTTGACCAGGTGCGAAACGCCGCACCGACCCCTGGGCTGCGGGCGACCGCGAAACTCGCGATAAACGATGTTCGGCGCGGCGTCGTAGCTGTTGATGCGGGGTAGTGTGTGCGAAGCACGACATTGGTGTATCGCGGCTCGGCCGCGGGTGGTGTACTCGCGGCCCGGCCGTGGCGGCGTATTCGCGGCTCAGCCGCGGTGATCAAGGAGTGAAATGAGCGGACCGCAGGGATCTGACCCGACGCAGCACTGGACCGGCCAGCAGCCGGACCAGCCGGCGGAGCAGCCGTCGAGCGATCCGTCGGCCAATCAGCCGTGGCAGCAACAGCCATCGAGCAGCGAACCGACCACCGCGGCGCCGCAATGGCAGCCACCCGCCTACGACCCGCAACAGCAGCAGCAGTACCCCCAGTACCCGCAGCAGCCGGCGTATCAGGCGCCGCCGGAGTATCAGCAGCCCGCCGCCGACTACAACCCCCAGGCGTACCCGCAGCAGTACGGGCAGCCCACCGGCTACGACCAATCCGGTCAGTACACCTACGGTCAGCCCGGGCAGCCCGGCCAGTACGGGCAGCAGCCGGGGCAGTATGGCCAACCAGGCCAGTACCCCCAACCGGGCCAGCCAGGTCAGTACGGCCAGTACGGGCAGCCGGGGCAGTTCGGCGCTGCGGGCGCCGAGGAGGGGTCGAAACGCTCGTTGGCGGTGATCGGCGGGGTGGTCGGCCTGCTGGCGGCGGTCATCGTCGCCGTGGTGCTGGTTCTCGGCTTCTGGAAGCCCGGCTTCTTCGTGACCACCAAGCTCGATATCGATGCGGCGCAGACCGGCGTGCAGCGGATCCTCACCGACGAGACCAACGGCTATGGCGCCAAGAACGTGCAGAACGTCAAGTGCAACAACGGCCAGAACCCCACCGTGAAGAAGGGCGGCACCTTCGACTGTGAGGTCAGCATCGACGGCACCAAGCGTCAGGTCACGGTGACCTTCCAGGACAATGACGGCACCTACGAGG
>CAZOIX010000504.1:0-4007 GCA_964579685.1 uncultured Mycobacterium sp. | reverse complement strand
GAACTCCAACCACTCCTTCGCATCCGGAGACTCCACACCCACATAACCCAACGCCGTCACCAACATGTGTAAAACCTTTCTAAGGCGACCGAACGTCATTGCGCATCGCGCCGGTGGCGAGTTCCAGCCCTCCCGACGGCTGGTTCAGACCCCGCACGCCCAAGCCGCCGTCGCTGTTGATGACGACGCCGGTCACCGCTCGCGAGTTGTCTGCAGACGCGAGTAGCAGATACAGGCCGGCGTGATCGGCGGGCTGCTGCGCGTACTGTAATGGGTTTGTAGTACTCATAATGTCGGCGATGCCGGGCACCGATGACAACACGTTCTGACCCTGGCCGAGGTCCTCGATTCCACGCAGGCCCGTTACCGTGCCGCCTGGAGCGACGCCATTCACCCTGATCTTCGGCGCCAACTCGTAGGCCAGTTCACGCACTACGCCAACGACTGCGTGCTTGGAAGCGGTGTACAGCGGGCCGCCACTGGAGGCATAGAAGCCAGAGTTGGAGACGGTGAAGATCATGCTCGGGCCATCGCTTTTGAGGAGTTCAGGAACGGCGGCCCTGGCACCAAGGAGGTAGCCCTTTACATTGACCGCGAAGATCTCATCGAAGGCGCTGCTGAGGTCGGCTCCGTCGAAACCCACCAAAGGGGCAAAGTAATCGAAGATCCCAGCGTTGCCGACGAAGACGTCGAGCTTTCCGAAAGCGTCGACCGTTTCGCGCACCGCCCTGACATTGTCGTCATACGCAGTAACGTCACCTGTTACCGCGATGAGCCTGCCGTCGGCGCTGCCAATGGTAGCCAGGTCGCCTTCCGAGCGATCCAAGACACCCACGCATGCGCCCTCGGCCAAGAAACGCTCGACCACGGCCAAACCGATTCCGGCTGCCCCGCCGGTCACCAGTGCGACTTGCCCGGTCAACCAACTCAAACTATTGCCCTCCGGTGGTGTCGCCGTTACAGCTGCTCTTCATTTGCTGATTAGCTTCCTCGTCGCAGAATGGGGGGTCTATCCGCACAGCGCGGTCGAAGCTCCGATTCACGCGGGTCTCACGACCAGGGTTGGAAATTGCGAACGACTGCGTGCGGTCCGCACGCTGAGCAATGCTCGGGCGAGGGCGGTGCAGGATGTGTACGCCAGCGATTCGACGGGATTGGAAGCGGCGTCCCAGACCGCCCGCGGCGACGGCCGTGAGCTCGTGGCCGCACGGCCCGCCAGTGGCCTATGAGGATCGTTTTTTGGAAGTGTGACGCGACGAACGATGGGTTTGGAGGCGTGCCAACTCGTGACGCCACGCGATGGTCTCGTTAAACGCATTCCCTAGGTCAGGCAGCTCTGCTGCATCATCGTCGGGCAAATCAGCCAGAGTGCCACCAGCAGAAGCGATCTGAAGCGACAAACGCGATATCGTGTCGACGCTGATGGCCTGTAGTACGGCCCGCTCAACGGATTCCGCAGCACTAGTGAGGCCGTGGGCCCGCAGAACGACAACCGGCCGGTCCGCCATAGCTGCAACCATTTCCTGGGCGAGTTGCCGATTGCGCACCAAGACCCCTCGCCGATAGACCGGCACGCCATCCGCGGCGAGCCTAAAACCGGGGATGTCAAACGCTCCGACGATCGGCCGGACGCCTAGACCGGCGAGATCGGCGGCAACTACCGCCTCGGGGTGCGCATGGACCACGGCATTGACATCGCGGCGGGTGCGGAGCACTTCGCTGTGCAGTGGCAACTCGTTCGGCGGCTGGTGACCGTCGTCGAGTTCTCCTGGGGCGCCCTCTTCACCGTCCAACGTGACCACCCGGATGTCTTTTGCACGGGTGAACGCGAGTCCTCGCTCGTGCGGACCACGACATCGGATCAGCAGTCGATCTTTGTCGACGCGCAGGCTGATGTGGCCGAGGATGCCTGGCGCCAAACCGCGCGCCGCCAGGACGCGACAGGCCAGCGCGATGGCGTGTCGTTCAGTGTCTAGCCCTTTTGCCGAAGGGGTGGAGCTCATCGCGAGCCTCGGCTGTCGGTGTCGACGCCGCCCTTGGCGGCGTTGCCCAAGTTCGCGGGCGCCTGGTACGAACTGCGATGGGCGCTGCTAGCAGTGCAAATGGCCATCCGTATCGCCTCCTTCTTATCGGTCTCTGTGTGATTGGCCTCTGGAGGCCCCAGGCTGAAGCTGCACCTCCGCCACGGGCCAATTACTTCCGTTCCGTGACTAGATTCGATTCATCGACCGATAGATCCACTGGAGGATAGAAATCTTTTCTGTAAAACAGAGAGTATGGTGGCGACGCAGTCGGGTCAACCGGCAAAACCGTGCGCCCGAGTGCCTCACGCGATGCCCTAATTAGGGATCTCGGGGTGCGTCCAAGCGACGGCCATTCCCATTAGCGCGCGGGGGATCGGCTCGTAGACGCTGGCCCATGGAGTGTTGCCGCCGACGGCACCGACAGCACATATCCAAGATCTCAGCTCGATGTTGCCAGAGTTGAGCAAGTCTTCACTGGTGAGCTTGCTCAGCTCGTAGCCGTTTCCGGCGGCGAGGACCTTCAGAGTGCGGCGATCGAACTCGTCGTCGATTGAGCCGTGGATACGCGGCCCGTGGTAGGCATCCCACGGAAAGCCGGCCGTGAAGTGTGAGAGCCCACCGGACGCGTAGACACCTATCCTCTCGCCTGCGGGGCGCCGTGACCGCACGGCGTCGCCAATCGCACATCCGAGCGCGAAGCACCGCTTAGGCGACAACGACGGCACATGAACGGCATTGAGGAAGACCAACACCACTGGGACTTCGTGGTCTCCGAGAATGTTGGCCACAATCTCGCCATGGGCGTGTGAGTGCAAGGTTGTCTCACGGAAATCGACGACGGTGGCGACGTCGAACCCCGCCTCGACGGTGTGCTCACTCAAGTCCTTACTGAGCTCGGGAGAGCTTTTCCAGAACCGCGCGGCGGGCAAGAAGCGGTCGGACACTTCGAACCCCGCTCCTGTGTGGATGGCTATCTGGGGCAGTGCAGAACCGTCGAAGTTCTCGTTTTGGTCATCGCCGATGATGATCAGGCAATCGAGTCGGTCGCGTCTAATGCTGTCCCGCAGCCGTTGAAGCCCGTTTTCAATATGCGTGTAGCGCGCCGCGGCGGCGTCGAATGGTTCTTCGTCTGTCTTTGGCGGGCAAGGTGCGTTCTTACCGCGTCGCAATGTGTAGTTCTTCCTGTTCTTTGTGCGGAAAAGTTCCCACCTGCTCGGCGGGATGAAAGTGAAGGCATGGGACGACGCGTAGCCCGCTACAATCTCACCCACGATTCCTCCTCCTCTGGAGTCACAGCGCTACCTGGTGGGAGAGAACGACTTCACGTTCTTCGTAGGCCGATTCCAGGATGGCGAAACATACTTCGAGCGTGGCGCGCCCCCAGCGGCCGTCGTGCTGAACAGGGCGGTCCTGAGTGATCGCACGATGTAGTTCAGCCAACTCGGCGGCCCTGCCCCGCATCGTTCGCGCGACCGGTATTTCCTGCAGTCCGTCTTGCCCGTACACCGCCAGGCCGTCGGGCGACTGCCTGATCGCGCCGCGTTCGCAGGACACCACGGTCAGGCCGAAGTAGGGGTGGTGGACGATCTCGCCCGGGGCGGAGTAACCCCAAAGTTCCTGTGATTCTTCGGTCGTCGTCGCAGCACCGTAGCGGCCCTGTTCCTTCTGAGCTTCCAGTGCGACTTCGAGTTGGTCAGGGTCCTGACTGAGCTGAGCGAAGTTGCTGGCCACTCGCTGGTTCGCTTGGGGGCTGCGGCGGCCGCCGTCTTCTGCCACCCACGAGTGCAACTCCGCGACATCGAAGAAGGCTCGGCCGTCATAGACGAGCGTGGCGGAAGCTCCTGATTTGAATCCAAGGTGACAGGTGTATCCCCCGACGCATTCCCGGACGTCGTCCCATATTGTCGACGCGCGTACTGTTCTGGCCTGCCCGCCGACTAGCTGCCGCACGATATCGACCTGGTGGGGTCCCTGGTGGAGCAC
>CAZOIX010000503.1:0-4009 GCA_964579685.1 uncultured Mycobacterium sp. | reverse complement strand
TCGACAGATAGGTGAGCGATGCGGCGTCCTGTGCGAGGTCGCCGACAAGGTCGAGCTGTGCCTGTTCGACGCCGACGGCAGCGAGGTCGCCTGCCTCACGCTGCCCGAGGTGGACGGATTCGTCTGGCACGGCTTCGTCCCGTCCATCGAGCCCGGCCAGCGCTACGGCTACCGCGTGCACGGGCCCTACGACCCCGCCGCCGGCCACCGATGCAATCCGAAGAAACTGCTGCTGGATCCGTACGCAAAAGCCATCGAGGGCAATTTCGACTGGAATCAGTCGCTGTTCGGATACGACTTCGGCGATCCCGACAGCCGCAACGACGACGACTCCGCGGCCAGCGTGCCCAAATGCGTCGTGATCAACCCCTACTTCGACTGGGGCGTCGATCGTCCACCGGGCCACGAGTACGCCGACACGGTCATCTACGAGGCGCACGTCAAGGGACTCACCCAGACTCATCCCGACATCCCCGAGAACATCCGCGGCACGTACTCAGCGGTCGCGCATCCGGTCATCATCGAGCACCTGAAGTCGTTGGGCGTCAACGCGATCGAGCTGATGCCTGTGCACCACTTCGCCAACGACTCGACACTGATCGACAAGGGTCTGTCGAACTACTGGGGTTACAACACCATCGGGTTCCTGGCTCCGGACTCGAAGTACAGTTCCAGCCCCAACCCCGGCGGTCAGGTGCAGGAGTTCAAGGCCATGGTGCGGGCACTGCACGAGGCCGGCATCGAGGTGATCCTCGACGTCGTCTACAACCACACCGCCGAGGGCAACCACCTGGGTCCGACGGTGTCCATGCGCGGCATCGACAACGCCGCCTACTACCGCCTCGTCGACGACGACAAGCGCTACTACATGGACTACACCGGCACCGGCAACAGCCTCAACGTCGGCCATCCGCACTCGTTGCAGCTGATCATGGACTCGCTGCGGTACTGGGTGACCGAGATGCACGTCGACGGGTTCCGGTTCGACCTGGCCGCCACCCTGGCACGCGAGTTCTACGACGTCGACCGACTGGCCGCCTTCTTCGAACTCGTCCAACAGGATCCGACGGTCAGCCAGGTCAAGCTGATCGCCGAGCCGTGGGACGTCGGTCCCGGCGGCTACCAGGTCGGCAACTTCCCCCCGCAGTGGACGGAGTGGAACGGCAAGTACCGCGACACCGTCCGCGACTACTGGCGCGGCGAACCGGCCACCCTCGACGAGTTCGCGTCCCGCTTGACCGGCTCCGCCGACCTCTACGAGCACACCGGACGCAGGCCGGTGGCCTCCATCAACTTCGTGATCGCTCACGACGGGTTCACCTTGCGGGATCTGGTGTCCTACAACGAAAAACACAATGCCGCCAACGGCGAGGACAACAAGGACGGAGAAAGCCACAACCGGTCGTGGAACTGCGGGATCGAGGGTCCGACCGACGATCCGGAGATCAACGCCCTGCGCTCGCGTCAGCAGCGAAACTTCCTGACCACGCTGTTGCTGTCGCAGGGCGTGCCGATGATCGCGCACGGCGACGAGCTGGGCCGCACCCAGCAGGGCAACAACAACGTCTACTGCCAGGACAACGAGCTGTCCTGGATCGACTGGGCGAACGCGGACACCGAGCTGATCGAGTTCACTCGCGAGGTGTCGGCGTTACGCGCGGCCCATCCGGTGTTCCGGCGACGGCGGTTCTTCTCGGGTGACCCGGTGCGCAAGCGGGGCGGCGACGGACTGCCCGATATCGCGTGGTTCGCACCGGACGGGTCGGAGATGGCCGATGAGGACTGGGAGTCCGGGTTCGCCAAATCGATCGGGGTGTACCTCAACGGGCAGGGCATCGTCGATCTCGACGACCGTGGTCAGCGGGTGACCGACGATTCCTTCGTGCTGTTCTTCAACGCCCACTACGAGGCGATCGAGTTCGTTCTGCCCCCAGATCAATTCGGTGCGGAATGGGTCCCGGTGATCGACACCGCGGCAGTGGCCGACGACGACGTGCAGAACCATCTCGCCGCCGCGAAGGTTTCCGTCGACGCCAGGTCGGTGCTGGTGCTTCGGTCGGCGGCGGTCAACGAGAAGTAGTCACCTCTCGACGTCGTAGAACGAGTCGCCGTCCTCGGGGGTGCCGTCGATCTGGCCGTGATCGGTGCCGTGTTGTTCGGGGTCGAGGTGGTCGAGTTCGTCGTCGGACACCGACACGGTCTCCCGGTCGGTGTCATCGGCGTCGCGGGGATCGACATCGCCGGGCCCGATGTCGGGAACCTCGTCGGCGAGGCGCTCGTCGAGCGTCTCGTCCTCTCTGGCCTCGATCCACCTCTCCGGCGGGTCGACCACCTCGTCGCCGTCGTCGTTGCGCACCTCGTCGGAATCGAGCTGCTCTTCCGGTGTGAGCGGATTGTCGTCGGATACGTCGCGTGCCATGCCTGCCATGGTGCCCGACGCGGCGTCCGGCTAAACCAGCGGCACGGCGCATCGCAGAAGCGTTGCGCCCCAGCATTCTTGCCGCCCGAAATCCCCGTACCGTACCGATCGGTATGGTACGGTCCGACGCGACAGCAACCGCGGCCGCCGCGTCGGCATACATTTCTCTTGTGTGCCGTCGGCCTGGCGGGCCGGACAAGGGGCCGATGAGCGGCGGCGCCCTAGCGGCGGCCGCGGTTGCTGTCTTGCGCGCGAAGTCGCCCGACGGAGTCCATCCGCAAACTTTGCATCGTTCAGTCCCCGCGGGTCGGTGTCAGCTTGGCGCCGTCGGTGGCGCCCTCGGCTAGCGACGCACCGCCCGCGCCGTATCTGCCAACGTCCACACGGAGATACCCAGCAGCGCAATGTCTTTCATCAGGAAGCCGCCGGTCAGCGACAGCGCCGGAAAGCCGCCCTGTGACGCCTCGAATACCCCGGAGGTGGTGAACATGAAACTTATCGTCGACACGAAGAGCACGATCGCGAGCAGGCTGCCCACCACGGACAGCCTGGGCCACCACGGTCTGACCGCGAGCAAGACGGCGGCGGCGATCTCGAAGACGCCGAGCAGCGCCGAGAACGTCGACACCGAGAACACGTCGTACGCCCAGCTCATGAAGGGGCTCTGGGACACCAGCGGCACGATGCCCTCGGCCTCATACCTCATGAATTTCAGTCCGCCGTACCACAGCAGCACGATGACCAGGCCATAGCGCACGACCATGCCCGCGGCCGTATCGAACGCGTGCTTCTGCGTGGAGTCGATCTGTTGTGTAGTCATGTAGGGGTAGTGCGGCGAAACCGCCGCCACCGTTACACCGAGAATCAGCCGACGATACGTGCGATCGACTTCAGCGGAATCGGCAGCCAACTCGGCCGGTGCCGGGCCTCGTATCCCGCCTCGTACACCGCCTTGTCGAGTTCGTACGCGAGCAGCAGATCTCCGGCGTCGCGCGGGTCTGCGCCGGACGCCTCCGCATAGCCCTCGCAGAACGAGCCGGCGTTGCGGTCGACCCACTCGCGGGCCCGCGCACCGAGCTGGCGATCGCGATCGGTGTCCCGGGAGTCGCTGGACTGGTCCATCAGCCGCTGATACGCCGCGTACTCGTAGGACCGCAGAATTCCGGCCACGTCCCGCATCGGCGAATCGGGTTGCCTGCGCTCGGCAAGGGGCTGACCGGGTTCGCCTTCGAAGTCGATCAGCAGCCAGCCCTCCGGGGTCCGCAACACCTGGCCGAGGTGCAGGTCGCCGTGCACGCGCTGCACCACGATCTGCTCCTCGCCGAGTTTGCGGTAGCGCTCCTCGATCCACGGGACGTAGTCCTCGAGTTCCGGCACCGCCTTCGCGACCGCGGCCAGCCGCTGCAGCATCGTGTCGGTCGGAAACGCGGTGACGGCGGTGTCCAGCTTGTCGGCGAGCGTCGCGTGCACCGCGGCCACAGCTTCGCCCAGCCGGAACGACTCGCCGGCGAAGTCGCCGCCGACCTCGTCTGCGTACAGGTCACCTTCGGCGAACAGGTCGCGGGTGCTGGCCAGCGCCATGTCCCAGCC
>CAZOIX010000502.1:0-4011 GCA_964579685.1 uncultured Mycobacterium sp. | reverse complement strand
CTCCACATCCTGGCCGGCCGCGACGGATTTCACCGGATCACGCAGCCCCCAGACCCAGTCGGTGTGCACGAAACCCGTGAACCCCCAACGCTCGCGGAGAATTTCGGTCAGCAGGTGCTGATTCTGACCGGCCCATTCCCCGTTGACCGAGTTGTACGCGCTCATCACCGAATCGACGCGCTCGACGGTGCGACGGAAGTGCGGAAGGTATCGCTCGTGAAGGATGTCCTCCGCCACGCTGACGTCGACGGAAAACCGTGCCTCTTCCATCGAGTTGAGCGCGAAGTGCTTGACGCTCGTGATGACCCACGGCTTGGCACCGTCGATTGCCGCGCAGCCCATTTCACCGATCAGCAACGGATCCTCGCCGTAGGACTCCTGCGCGCGACCCCAGCCAGGGAAGGGTGCGACGTTGATGCAGAGGCCACCCCACAGGTTGGCGCCGTGTGCGCGCGCCTCGGCGGCGATCGCGGTGCCCACGCGCCGTTCGACGTCGACGTCCCAGGTCGCCGCGCGCGCGATGGCGACCGGAAAGCTGGTCGACGGGCGGATCCCGACACCGCGCGGGCCGTCGGTGAAGCGCAGCCCGGGGATGCCGATGCGGTCGATGCGCCCTGCCGTGACAGCCAAGAAGTTCGTCGGTGATCGCACACCGTCGACGACGGACGCGATCAGCGCCTTGTCCCCGTCGAGCAGCCACAGCAGTTCTGAGTCGGTGAGCATGTGCAGTAGTTCGGCTGCGGCCTCGGCTGAGTTCTTTTCGGCGCGACGAACGGCGTCCACGGCCTCGGCGAAGGGGTTCATCGGCGCGCGAACTCCTCGGCGACGATCGCGGCGAAGCGGTCGACATCCTCGGCAGTGGTGTCCCACGCGGTCATCCAGCGGACCTCGCCTCGGGCGCGGTCCCAGTCGTAGAACCGTGCGCGGTCGCGGATCCGGTCGGCGATGCCGTTCGGCACGGTTGCGAAGATCGCGTTCGCCTGGGTGTCCTGCGTGAAAGCCAGACCGGCCAGCCGTCCGTCCGCGAGCCCCGCCTCCAGCGCCGAGCGCAACCGCTGCGCCATCGCGTTCGCGTGCGCCGCCGCGCGCAGCCCCAAATCGTCGTCGAAGAGGGTGAGCAGTTGCGCCGACGCGAAGCGCATCTTGCTCGACAGCTGCATGGCGAGCTTGCGGAGGTAGATCAGACCGGTGGCCCGGTCCGGGTCGAGCACCACCACCGCCTCCGCGCCGAGAAGTCCGTTCTTGGTCCCGCCGAGGCTGAGGATGTCGACGCCCGCATCGGTGGTGAACTCCCGGAACGACACACCGAGCGCGGCCGCGGCATTCCACAACCTGGCGCCGTCCATGTGGACGGCCATCTGATGCTGGTGCGCGAAATCGCAGACGGCGCGGACCTCGTCCGGCGTGTACAGCGTGCCCAGTTCGTTGCTCTGGGTGATGCTCACCGCCAGCGGCTGAGCGCGGTGTTCGTCGCCCCAGCCCCACGCCTCGCGGGCGATCAGCCCGGGGGTCAGCTTGCCGTCCGGGGTGGGGACGGTGAGCAGTTTCAGGCCGGTCATCCGTTCGGGAGCGCCGGCCTCGTCGGTGTGGATGTGCGCGCTCGTCGATGTCACGACGGCGCCCCAGCGGGGCAACACGGCGGTGAGTGCGACGACATTGGCGCCCGTGCCGTTGAAGACGGGAAACGTCTCGGCACGCTCACCGAAGTGGGCGCGGACCACCTCGGCAAGACGCGAGGTGTAGACGTCGTCGCCGTAGGCGGGCTGATGGCCGCCGTTGGCCGCGGCGATGGCGGCGAGGACATCGGGGTGAGCGCCCGCGTAGTTGTCACTCGCGAATGCGCGCCAGCCGGGATCGTGAAGAGCAGATATCGACACGCTTCGATCCTGCACCCGATGACATTGCCGCCTGTCGGCGGTCTAGAAGAGTATGGACCCTGTGGACCTTCCCGTGCAGCCACCGCTGGAGCCGATGCTGGCGAAGGCACAGGCCAAGGTGCCCGACGACGCCGGTGTGTGGTCCTACGAGCCGAAATGGGACGGCTTCCGGGCGCTGGTGTTCCGTGACGGAGACGAGGTGATGCTGCTGTCGCGCAGCGGCAAGGATCTCGGCCGCTACTTCCCCGAGATGGTGGACGCGTTGCGAGAGGAGGTGGCGCCGCGCTGCGTGCTCGACGGCGAGGTCGTCGTGCCGCGCGAGATCGACGGCCGCGTCCGGCTGGATTGGGAGTCGTTGTCGCAGCGGATCCATCCGGCCGAGAGCCGGATCAGACTCCTGGCCGCGCAGACGCCCGCGCACTTCATCGGTTTCGACGCACTCGCCGGCGGGGACACGTCGCTCATGCGTGAGCCGTTCCGGGTGCGCCGGGCGGCGCTGTGCGACCTGGTGAACCAGAAGACCTGGTGCCACGTCACACGCACCACCGAGGACCCGCGGCAGGGTGCGCAGTGGCTCGAGTTGTTCGAGGGTGCGGGTCTGGACGGGGTGATCGCGAAGCGGCTCGACGGCCGGTATCTGCCCGGAAAACGGGAGATGGTGAAGGTCAAGCACGCCCGTGACGCCGACTGTGTGGCCATCGGGTACCGCATCCACAAGAGCGGGGAGGGCGTCGGATCGATTCTGCTCGGTCTCTACCGTGACGACGGCGAGCTCCAGATGGTCGGTGGGGCTGCGTCGTTCAGTGTCAAAGACCGTGTCAAGCTGCTCGCCGACCTCGAGCCGTTGCGGGAGGGCGATCAGGTCAAGGAGGGCGACCTCAGCCGCTGGAATTCGGCTGCCGACAAGCGCTGGATTCCGGTGCGTCCGGAGAAGGTCTGCGAGGTCGCCTACGATCAGATGGAGGGAAACACGGTGCACGGCAAACGGTTTCGGCATGCGGTCAAGTTCATGCGCTGGCGCCCCGACCGCGAGCCGCACAGCTGCACCTTCGACCAGCTCGATGTGCCCTCCAACTACGACCTCTCCGATGTCCTGGAGTCATGAAATGGCCGCGCCTGCAGAGGAAATCGATGTCGAAGGTGTCAAGGTCCGGCTGACCAATCCGGACAAGGTCTACTTTCCGAAGCTCGGCAAGAACGGAACGAAACGCAAACTGGTCGAGTACTACCTGGCCGTCGCGCCCGGTCCGATGCTCAACGCGCTACGGGACCGGCCCACACACCTGCAACGCTTCCCGGACGGTATCGACGGCGAGGAGATCTACCAGAAGCGCGTGCCGCAGAAGCATCCCGACTACCTTCAGACCTGCGTGGTGACGTTCCCGTCGGGCCGCACGGCCGACGTGCTCAAGGTCACCCATCCGTCGGCCATCGTGTGGGCCGCCCAGATGGGCACCATCACGCTGCACCCGTGGCAGGTCCGCTGCCCCGACACCGAACATCCCGACGAACTGCGTATCGATCTTGATCCGCAACCCGGCACCGCTTTTCGGGAAGCGCGCGAGATCGCCGTAGACGTGCTCAAGCCGCTGCTCGACGAACTCGGGTTGGTCGGCTACCCGAAGACATCGGGCGGACGGGGGGTGCACATCTTCCTGCGGATCAAGCCCGACTGGGATTTCATCGCGGTGCGACGGGCGGGCATCGCGCTGGCGCGCGAAGTGGAGCGGCGGGCACCGGATGCGGTGACGACGTCGTGGTGGAAAGAGGAACGCGGTCAGCGGATCTTCATCGACTACAACCAGAACGCCCGCGACCGCACGTTCGCCTCAGCGTATTCGGCGCGCAAGACTCCGATCGCGACGGTGTCGACGCCGTTGAGCTGGGATGACCTACGCGATGCCGATCCCGATGCCTACACCATCGCCACGGTGCCTGATCTTGTTGCGACGCGGCCGGATCCGTGGGCCGACATCGATTCGGTGGCACAGTCGCTCGAGCCGCTGCTGGCCATAGCCGACGCAGACGAACAGGAGCGGGGGCTTGCGGATCTGCCGTATCCGCCGAACTATCCGAAGATGCCCGGTGAGCCGCCGCGCGTGCAGCCCAGCAAGAAGGTGGCCGCGAACTGGGA
>CAZOIX010000501.1:0-4018 GCA_964579685.1 uncultured Mycobacterium sp. | reverse complement strand
ATCGCCACGGTACCGCCGACATAGAGGCCGTAGCCGGCAGAAACCGGCGTGTACACATAGAGCCGGTAGTAGAACACGGTGAGAACCACCAATAGCACCGAAATGGCCAGCGCTGCTGACGATGCCAACCGCGCCGAGATCCCGCGTGCCGCCATCGCCCCCGCGACGATCAACGTCGCGGCCAACAACACGATGAGCTGACCGACTCCAAAGCCGGATAGCCGCTGCCGCAGCTCATCCATGTCGCCCACCACGCTTCCGACCGCACTGGCGCGCGCGCCGGTGGCCGTCAGCCAGGGCAGCCACGCATTCACCACGAGAATCGCCGCACACAGTGCGACCAGCCAGCCAGGACGCAGGCGCGACATGCGTCGAGACTACGGTATTGCCATGACCGAACTTCCTGATTGGGCGCGTGGCCTCGACCTGGCTCCTCACCCCGAGGGCGGCTGGTACAAGGAGACTTGGCGCAGCGAGCTGACCGTTCCCCAATCGGCGCTTCCGCTGGATTACACCGGCCCACGCAGCGCGGGTACCGCCATCCTCTTTCTCCTCATGCCGGGCCAGCAATCGGCATGGCACACCGTGCGCAGCGCCGAGGTTTGGCTCTACCATTCCGGCAGCCCACTGCTGCTCGAGTTCGGCCCCGAACAGGACAGCGCCACAACGCGTCTGCTCGGCGCGGACATCGTGGGCGGGGAGAGTCCGCAGATCGTGATCCCACCCGGTCACTGGCAGCGTGCCCGCCCGCGTGACGATCAGCCCTGCTTGGTCAGTTGTGTCGTTGTCCCGGGATTCGACTTCGCCGACTTCGCGCTCGGCGCCGACTGATCTAACGTTCCCGGACCCGCTTCATCCGTCGCCGAATGTGACGGGGTGGCGGGGATTCACTCGATTTCTCACCACGCGGTCACACCCGTGGCGACGCGGCCTCAGCGCCGGACCGCACGCAGCTTGTCGAGTAGGCGGCGATCGCGTTTCGTCGGGCGCCCCGCACCCCGGTCGCGGACGGCGACCGCGACCGTCTCGGTGGGCTCGGGTTTGGGCGTTCGGTCGAGGAAGCAGGTCGCCGCGTCAGCTGCTCCCACCCGTTTCTGGATCACCCGCACCACCTCGACCACCCGCATGGTCTGACCGACCAGTGCGCGCACCTCGTCGCCCGGCGCCACCGTGGTGGCCGGTTTGGCGGGTCGGCCGTTCACCCGCACGTGCCCGCCCCGGCACGCGTCGACAGCGTCGGGCCGGGTCTTGACCAGGCGCACCGACCACAGCCACCTGTCCACCCTGGTCGACTCCACGCCATCCATCATGGCCCAGGTGGTCGGCACGCAGGCGGTTCGCGCGGCCGCAGCCTTATTGTGACCTTATGTAGCCCTTATTTTTCTTAGAAATTGGTGTACGGTGGGACCCCAGGCGCACGCACCACTGCGACGGAAGGAACCGACATGCATCAGGCACCCACACGAATTGTCCTGGTCACCGGAGGCTCGAGGGGCATCGGCGCGGACGTCGCGCAGCAGCTCGCCCGCCCCGACACCCATGTCGTGGTGAACTACCGCGAGAACGCCGAGCGCGCGGAATCGATCGCCCAGGCCATCCGCGATACCGGCGGACATGCCTCCACCCTGTGTGCCGATATCTCCGACGAGGCCCAGTCCGCGGCGATGATCGACACCATCGCGGCTCGCTTCGGGCGACTGGACACCTTGATCCTCAGCGCCTCGGCGGCTCCGGTGCTCGGCACCGACCTGGGTTACGCGAAGCGGCTCAACCGCGACGCCCAGCGCAGCCTTGCGTTGCGGGCGGTGCCACTGATGCCTGTCGGCGGGCGCATCGTTTTCGTCACCAGTCATGCGGCCCACTTCTTCCCGCATCGGGCCGTGCCGAAGGGCCAGACGGCCGTCGCCGCCGGCAAGTGGGCGGGCGAGACGGCGCTCTACGCGATGCGTTCGGAGTTCCGTAGCGCCGGAGTGCGGCTGTCCGTCGTGTCCGGGAATGCGGGCGACGGGGCGTTCGCCGCGGCGATCGTCAACACCGCCGACGCCGCAAACCCGTCCGGCATCGTCTACGTCGGCGGCGCCGACTCGCTGATGATCGCCTAGGTTCAGTCCAGCGACGACAGGTTGAACCCGGCGCCCGTCGGGTCGGCGACCGCGGCCAGTCGACCGTAGGGCGTATCTTCCGCGGCGCGAATCACACTGCCGCCGTTGTCGGTTACCAACCGCACGGTCTTGTCGACGTCGTCGGAGCCCAGGAAGAAGACCCAACCGGGGTCGGCATCCATGGCCATCACCCCGAGTTGGGGCTCGCCACCGAAACTAGCTGTGCTGTAGCGGAACTCGTCGGTGTCGGACACCGTCTCGACATTCCAGTCGAACACCCCGCGGTAGAAGTCGATCGCCTTGCCGTACTCGCGGGTGGTGAGCTGGAAGTATGTCGGCGCACCGCTCTCGTTGACGACTTCGAAGCCCCGGTGACCCGTCGGCTGCCACAGCCCGAAGAACGCCCCTGACGGGTCCCTCAACAGGCCCATCCAGCCCTTGTCCTTGACCTCCATCGGCTTTGTCCCGTCCGCGCAGGTGAGGGCGCCGGCGGTGATGGCTTTATCCAATGTCGCCTGGACATCGGCGGTGTGGAAGTACGTGGTCCAGCCGTCGGGGGAATTCCACTGCGGATCGTTGGCCATCAGGCCGGCGACCGGCCGACCATCCTTGAACGCGTTGACATAGTGGCCGTATTCGGGGCCGTAGGACTCGAACGTCCAGCCGAACACCGCACCGTAGAACTCCTGGCTGCGGTCCACATCCGACGATGCCAGGTCGATCCATATCGGCGCGCCGACGGGGGCGGTGCTGCGAACGGGCACGGTGGTCTCCTTCTCGAGAGTGAATCAGACACCGATGCAGACCACCGCCGTGCCAGAAACTCATCGGACCCCGAGGACCCGGAGCGCATTGTCCTTGTAGATCAGCGAAATCACCGCAGGGTCGATGTCGAGGTCATCGAAGTCCCGCCGCCAGCGCTCCAACTGGATATAGGGGTAGTCGGTCCCGAACAGCACCTTCGTTCGCAGTTGCCGGGATGCGGCGCGCACCAGTTGAGGCGGAAAATACTTCGGCGACCACCCCGAGAGGTCGATGTAGACGTTCGTCTTGTGCGAGGCGATCGCGATCTGAGAGTCCACCCAGGGCACCGCCGGGTGCGCCATCACGATCGTGAGCTCCGGGAAGTCGGCGGCGACATCGTCGAGCAGCATCGGATCGGAGTACCGCAGTTTGATCCGATGCCCGCCGGGCAGTCCCGCGCCCATTCCGGTCTGTCCGGTGTGGAACAACGCGGGCACACCGGCCTCGGCGATCGCCTCATAGATCGGATAGAACTTGCGGTTGTTCGGTTCGAAGGCCTGCATGCTGGGATGGAACTTGAAGCCCTTCACCCCGAACTCGCGGACGAGTTCGTGCACCCGATGCACCGCGCGACGCTCATGCCACGGGTCCACGCTGCCGAACGGGATCAGCACATCGTTGTTGCGCACCGCACCGGCGATGAGGTCCTCGATCGAGTTCGGCACGTGCCGCATGCCGGTGCGCGCATCGATGGTGAAGACGACCGCCGCGGTGTTGTGCCTCCGGTACTCGTCGGCGAGCGCATCGACGCTCGACAACGCACCAGGTCCACGCTTGAAGTACCGACCGACGGCGTCGACCAGTTCGTCGTCATACGCCTTGTGGCCGTGACCGTCGACCTCCACATGAGTGTGGATGTCGATCGCAGCGACCCGGTCGAAATCGATTCCGTACTCGTACTTCTCGCCCTGTACCGTCACGCAGGTGACGATATACGCGCTCAACCTCTTCGATATCGCCGATCGCGACGAGTACCTCGCGTACTCGAAGCGCTCTCCGCAGGAGGTCGCCAAACACGGGGGCCGCGTGGTAGCGCTGGGTCAATTCAACGACTCGATCACCGGGGACATCGAGCCGCGCACGGTGATGATCCTCGTCGAGTGGGACTCACG
>CAZOIX010000500.1:0-4021 GCA_964579685.1 uncultured Mycobacterium sp. | reverse complement strand
GGCTGCGCTGCTCCACCCGCATGTCGGTGGCCAGCACGTTGACCCGCGCACACCACGCCGTCACGGTGGCCAGCACCTGTGGATCGATGTGTCCCTCGACGAGGTATTCCCCAGGCGCCGTCTCGGTCGCCGTGTAGGTCTCCGGTAGGGCGGACACCAACAGCGACAGGTCGAGCATGCGTGGCGCACGGAACCGCAACTGGTTCTCGGCGCCACTGCGCATCAGCTCTTCGGGTGTTCCGGTGGCCACCGCGACACCGTGGTCGACGATGACAATGCGATCGGCCAGCTCCTCCGCCTCGGTCAACTGGTGAGTGGTCAACACCACCGTCACACCGTCGCGGCGCAGCCCGTCGATCAACTCCCACACCACGATTCGGGCGTGCGCGTCCATGCCTGCGGTGGGCTCATCGAGGAACACCAATTCCGGGCGGCCGACCACGGCGCACGCGAGGGCCAGGCGCTGCTGTTGACCTCCGGAGAGCCTGCGGTAGGTGGTGCGTGCAGATTCGGTCAACCCCAGGGTGTCCATCAGCCACTTCGGGTCGAGCGGGTTCGCGGCGTAGGCGGCGACGAGCTCGAGCATTTCGCCCGCTCGCGCCGCGGGATACGCACCGCCGCCCTGCAGCATCACCCCGATCCGTTCGCGCACCGCGGCGTTGTCGCCGAACGGATCCAGTCCGAGGATCTCGATGGTGCCCGAGTCGGGCTTGATGAAGCCCTCGCACATCTCCACTGTCGTGGTCTTGCCCGCGCCGTTGGGACCGAGAAGTGCGAGCACCTCGGCGGTCGCGACGTCGAGATCGAGGCCGGACACCGCCGTTGTCGACCCGTATCGCTTGCTGACCCCGCGCAGGCGCACGGGGACGGGGGCAGCCCCCGATGGGCGCGTCACGGGGATTCAGCGTAGGCGTCGGGCTTCGCCGGCTGCGGCGGCGGTAGCGACGGCTGCTCGGCAGTGGGGGCGACGTCGTCGGCACCGGTGTCCTGCGCGGGAACGCTGCGCCACGGCAGATGGCGGTAGGTCAGCGCGATGAGCAACAGGACCACCACCGTGCTCGCCGCGACGGCCAGCAGTATCTGGAACAGCGTGAATCGGTCGCCGTTGGCCGTCGGGCCGAAAATGCCGACGACGAGCGTGACCACGATGGTCGTCGTGCGAAACGCGGGGCGGGTGGCCCACGCCGCGAGCGGGATGACCGCCCAGAGCACGTACCAGGGCTGGACCACCGGAAACAGCAGCACGGTCAGGCCGAGAGCGACGCCGAGCCCGCCGACCGGATGCAGCCGACCACGCAACACGGCCAGCAACAACCACGTCACCAGTATCGCGATGACGATGACGCCGATCGCGCGGGTCAGGCCGAGTATCGCGGTGGTGTGGTCGCCGAGGCCGAGCAGAATGCCGACCTGCCCGGTGCCCAGCGCGGCCAACGTCGGCAGCGACATCCAGCTGCGCACGACGTTCGCGGTGCCCAGCGTGTTGAGCCAGCCGAAGCCAAGGCCGCTGGCCCAGCCGATCAGCGCCATCACCGCCACCGACACCACCGTGAGTGATCCGCCCGCCAGGATGAACGCCTTGAAAGTCCCGCCCCACCGGCATGCCAGCGCCATCGCCACGAAGCCGACGGCGAGCAGCGACGGAAGCTTGACCTGTGAGGACAACGTGATCAGCACGACGCCCGCCAGGAGCATCAGCGACGGCCGCCATCGCGCCCATGCCTCGGGACCAGACGGCCAGGCCAGTGGCTTCGGGATCAGCGGGCGGGCGGCATCGATTCCCCGCAGCGCGAACTCGGTGCCCGCGAGCATCAGGCCCAACATCAGCGCCTCGTTGTGGATACCGGCGACCAGATGCATGATCAGCAGCGGGTTGGCGGCGCCCAGCCACAGTGCGCTCACTTCGGCCACGCCGCACCGCCGGGCCAAACGCGGTGTGGCCCAGACGATCAAGCCGACACCGAGCAACACCACCAGACGGTGACAGAGCACCGCGGCCACGATGTCCTCGCCGGTGATCGCCGAAATGCCCTGACCTATCCAGAGGAAGAGCGGTCCGTACGGTGCCGGCGTATCGCGCCACATATTCGGCACCGACAACGTGAAGACGTGATCCAGGCCGAGGCCCGGTGCGGGGCCGACGCGGTACGGGTCGAGTCCCTTGATGGCGATTTCGCTCTGCGCCAGATAGGAGTAGACGTCGCGGCTGTACATCGGCGGCGCGATGAGCAGGGGCAGCACCCACAGCAACAGCGTGCGGTCCAGCTGGCTGCGCGACATCCGCCGCCGGCCGAGGGCGAACCGTCCGAGCATCAGCCATGCCAGGGCCATCATCACCGCGCCGGTGGTGGTCATGGTCAGCGAGACGGTCTGGATCCGCGACGGCAGATTGAGCAGGCGCACGCCGAACGTCGGGTCCTGCACGACCGGACGGGCACCCACGCCCAGCGCACCGATCGCCATCAGCACCGTGCCCGTCGCACCGAACAGTCGCGTCCGCCGCATCGCGATGACCTCGGCGTCGTTGAGCGGCGAGCCCACGGCGCGCTCGTCGGCATGCCATCGGGCGATCGACGAACTCAGGGACCGGGGGCGGGCGGCCATCAGTGCAGCGTAGCCGTCAGAGCGCGACGATCACCTTGCCGGTGTTTCCGCCGCTGAACAACAGGTTGAGCGCAGCGGGCGCGTTTTCCAGACCCTCGACGATGTGCTCGGATGACTTGATCTTGCCCTCGGCGATCCACCCGGCCATCTCCATCTGCGCTGCCGGGAAGCGATCGAGGTAGTCGAGGATGATGAAGCCCTCCATGCGGCCGCGGCGCACCAGCAGGTTCAGGTAGTTGCTCGGTCCGGTGGGCGGACCGTCGTCGTTGTAGGTGGAAATCGCTCCGCAGAGCACCACGCGGCCGCGCATGGCCAGGTTGGCGAGACAGTCGTTGAGGATCGATCCGCCGACGTTGTCGAAATACAGGTCGATGCCGTCCGGGCACGCCTCGCGAAGCCGCGCCGCGACGTCTTCGTTCTTGTAGTCGATCGCCTCGTCGAAGCCGAGCTCACCGACGATGTGGGCGCACTTCTCGGCGCCGCCCGCGATGCCGACCACCTTCTTGGCGCCCTTGATCTTCGCGATCTGGCCTGCGGCGGAGCCCGTCGCTCCCGCAGCACCCGACACCACCACCACGTCGCCGTCGGTCACCCGGCCCACCTCCGTGATACCGAAGTACGCGGTCATCCCTGTGACACCGAGGATTCCGATTGCGACCCCCGGCGGCACCCCGTCGGGCAGCACCTGCATCGAGCGCTCTCCGCTGTCGGCGATCACGTAGTCCTGCCACCCCGTCATGCCGAACAGCAGCTGACCGCTGCGATATGCGTCGGAGCGGCTCTCGACGACTTCGCCGACGCCACCGCTGCGGATGACCTCACCGATCTGGATCGGGGGCAGGTAGCTGGGCACATCGTCCATCCAGGTGCGAATCGTCGGGTCGATCGACAGATACCGGACCTTCACCAGGGCCTCACCGTCGGCGGGCGTGGGCGCCGGTTCGGTCTCGATGCGCACGGTCTTGTCGTCGACCAGTCCGGAGGGGCGGGTCGCCAGGACCACGCGCCGATTCGTTTCGCTCATGGGGCGATGGTATGACGGCGCTCACGTAAGGGTCCCCTTGCTAGACCGAGTTTTGGAATTCCGTCACAATAGTGTTGTGAAATTCAGTCCGGACCATAGCGACCGCCACACGCGTGGCGCGATCGTCCAGCTTTTACTGGCGTCCGGACCCATCACCGCAGGTGAGATCGGCGAGCAGCTGGGAATCTCTGCCGCGGGCGTGCGCAGGCACCTCGATGCGCTGATGGACGCGGGTGACGCGCAGTCCAGTGCGGCGGCGGCGTGGCAGCACAACGGGCGTGGCAGGCCCGCCAAGCGATATCGGCTGACCGCGGCAGGCCGGGCCAAGCTCGGCCACGCCTACGACGATCTGGCGGCGGCGGCCATGCGCCAGCTGCGCGAGATCGGGGGCGA
>CAZOIX010000499.1:0-4024 GCA_964579685.1 uncultured Mycobacterium sp. | reverse complement strand
CCGGTAAGACGTTCACGTCAGCGAAAGTCATCGAGCGCCTCGTCAACGGTCACGGTTGGCGCATCGGCGTGGTGGCCCAGTCACACGCTGTGGTGGAAAACCTGCTCGGCTGCGTGCTCGACGCCGGTGTCGACCCCGACCGAGCGGGCAAAAAGAAGAGTGCAGGCATGCCGTGGCGCGACGTCGACGAGAAGGAGTACGCCACATTCATCGCCGATACCGATGGTTGCGTAATCGGCGGCACCGCATGGGATTTTGCGAACTCCAGTCGTGTTCCGCGGCTTTCGCTCGATCTGCTCGTGGTCGAGGAAGCCGGCCAGTACAGCCTCGCCAACACCATCGCGGTGGCACCGTCGGCGCGTAACCTGTTGTTGCTCGGCGACCCGCAGCAGCTGCCGCAGGTCAGTCAAGGCACCCACCCCGAACCTGTCGACACATCAGCCCTGGGCTGGCTCATCGACGGAAGACATACGCTGCCAACCGAACTGGGGTACTTCCTCGACCGGTCCTACCGCATGCACCCTGCGGTCTGCGCAGCGGTATCCCGGCTGTCCTATGACGGCAGATTGCAGTCGTTCGACGCGGTGACCTCCGCGCGCAGCCTCGACGGCCGACTGCCCGGGGTGCGCGTACTCACCGTTGCCCACGATGGCAACTCGACCGACAGCCCAGAAGAAGCCGATGCGATCGTCGCCGAGGTAGGCGGGTTGCTCGGTACCGCCTGGACCGACGAGAACGGCACGGTGCCGCTCGCGCAAGAGCACGTGCTCGTCGTGACGCCCTACAACGCACAGGTCGTCATGTTGCGGCGGCGCCTCGACGAGGCCGGTCTCAGCGATATCGAGGTGGGTACGGTCGACAAGTTCCAGGGCAGACAGGCGCCGGTGGTCTTCGTGTCGATGACTGCATCGTCGGCCGATGATGTGCCGCGCGGAATCGCGTTCCTGCTCAACCGGAATCGGCTCAACGTCGCGGTGAGTCGCGCCAAGTACCTCAGTGTCATCGTGCAGTCGCCGCTTCTGACCGAATACCTGCCGGGCACCCCCGACCGCCTCGTCGAGCTAGGCGCATTCCTGTCGCTGACCCCATGTGATAAACCCACGTGATGACCTTGACCGAGCGGCTGACGGACATCGTCGGGCCGGGCTACGTCAGCACCGACGCCGACGTGCTGGACGGCCGTAGTGTGGACCACACCGGGCGCTACCGCGGCCGGGCCGGTCTTCTCGTACGGCCGGGCACTTCTGCCGAGGTCGCAGCGGTGCTGCGCGAGTGCCGTGATGCGGGCGTCTACGTGACCGTCCAAGGCGGGCGAACTTCTCTGGTCGCCGGGACGGTGCCCGAGCACGACGATGTCTTGCTGTCGTCCGAGCGGCTGCGCGATGTGGACGACGTCGACGTCATCGAACGACGGATCCAGGTGGGCGCCGGCGTCACGCTGGCCGAGGTACAGCGCGCGGCCTCGGCGGCCGGACTGGTGTTCGGCGTGGATCTTGCCGCGCGCGATTCCGCGACCGTCGGCGGAATGGCGTCGACGAATGCCGGCGGGCTGCGCACCGTCCGCTACGGCAACATGGGTGAACAGGTCATCGGCATGGACGTGGCGCTGCCCGACGGCACCCTCGTGCGCCGGCACAGTCAGGTGCGCATGGACAACACCGGCTACGACCTGACCTCACTGTTCATCGGCGCCGAGGGCACCCTTGGTGTCATCACCCGCCTCGACCTGAGGCTGCACCCCACACCGAAGAGCCGGGTCACCGCGATCTGTGGGTTCGCCGACCTGGACGCGCTCGTCGAGGCGGGACGCGCATTTCGTGAGATGGACGGGATCGCGGCGCTGGAGTTGATCGACGCCCGCGCAAGCGCACTGACCGCCGAGCACGCCGATGTGTCCGCGCCCGTCGCCGGGGCCTGGCAGCTGCTGGTCGAACTTGCCGGCGAAACCGACCAGACCGAGCGCCTCGCCGAGGCGCTCGAGGATGCACGGCTGGCCGGCGAACCGGCGGTCGGTATCGATACGGCGGCACAGCAGCGGCTCTGGCAGGTTCGCGAGACCGTCGCCGAGGTGCTCGGCATATACGGACCACCGCTGAAATTCGATGTCTCGCTGCCACTTTCAGTGATCCCAGCGTTCGCCGGCCAGGCTGTCGAGCTGGTCGCCGAGCACGCCCCCGACGCCATCCCGGTGTTGTTCGGCCATATCGGCGAAGGGAATCTGCACCTGAACCTGGTGCGGTGCGCCCTGGCGGCCGACCGCGAGCACGATCTGTACTCGGCGATGATGGCGCTCATCGCGCGTCTGGGCGGCAACGTCAGCTCCGAGCACGGCGTCGGCACCCGCAAACGGGACTACATTTCGATGTCGCGCACCGAGGCCGACATCGCGGCAATGCGGGCGGTCAAAACGGCATTCGATCCGACCGGCTATCTCAACCCCGCGGTCCTGTTCGGCTAATCCGCTTCGCGGACCTCATCGAGCCGTTGGCCGACCCGAGCCAACGCCTCGTCCAGGACCACTACTTTTTCATTGCGCTTCTCATTGGCGGGCTGGGCCGCGCCGCGGGCGCCTTCGGCCTCCACCCGGGCCGCGCCCTGGCGCCGCAGCATGTTGAAGTTCTTGTCGCGAGCCTGCCGCAGGCGCGTCTGCAGATCCTTCAACGACTTCTCGTCCATGCGTGTCAGAGCCTCGGGATGGCTCTCGGCGACCAGGGAGTCTTCCTGCGGGGTCAGGTTCACGTGGTGGGTGCTCACGGGTGATTCATAGCCTGTCGAGCCACCTCATGGCGACGAATCGCCGAGAGTTCATCGCCGCGGGCTCGACGGCCTCCGGCGCCCTAGTCACGCCATGGAGTCGAATGCCTGCCGTGCCGGGAACCATCGTCGGGGTCCACACGAGAGTGCTTGCCGCTGGATTCGAACCAGAACGGACGTGACTGGGGCTCGTTCTCCGGCAGCCTGTGGCGTGAACGGCGGCCCGGCTCGTCCGGTTCGGTGACTGGCCGATGCCGATTCGGCGGTGGGAATCGCTCTTCGTCATCGATATGAAACCCGTTGTGCGCGAAGCCGATCAACTCGTCATCAGGTGTCGGCGATGGCGGGTCATCGGCTTGCAGCAGGGCCAAGATTTCGCTCAGGGAGCCGCGCTGTTCGACGTCGGTGACATGGCGCCAGGAGTCGACCGGCGCGTCATGCCACGCACCGGCGGGAGCACGCATCACCTGCGGCGCGCGAGACGCTATCGGCTCGGTGTCGGGCTCGGTGTCCTGACGCTTGGGCATCATCGGTGCTGCGTCATCCCAGGACACCGTGTACTCGACGTACTCGTCGTGGTCGTCGGCGAATGGTTCGTCGACGGTGTCGCCTGCGCTGCGATCGGCATCGTCGAAAGCCGTCGATCGCGAGTCGCCGAAACCGAGTAGGAACAGTGCCGCGCCGACACCGAACAACGCGAAAAATGCAGGCAACAACATCGTCTGCGCCATGGCGGCGGAAAACGGTCCCTGCAGGAACGCCGGCAACGCGGACACGGCGCCGTCGCCGCCGCCTCCAGACGCCGTGGCCGCTGGACCCAGCTGATCACTGATGCTCCATGTCATGAACGCCGCCATGGCCGCACTGCCCAGCACGGACCCGACCTGACGCGTGGAGTTGTAGACGCCTGACCCCGCGCCGGCCAGGTGCGGCGGCAGATTACGGGTGGCGGTCGCGGCCAGCGGCGACCAGATGAACGCCATGCCGGCGCCCGTGACCGTCAGGGGAAGCACCACCCGCCAGATCGGGGTGGTGGGCGTCAACTCGAAGGACAGCCACGTCAGCGAGATCGCCACCAACGAAAATCCGAAGCCGATCACCGGGCGCGGATGCGACCTGTCGACGATTCTGCCGACGAACGGTGCCAGTACCCCCGTGGCGATCGCCATCGGCGCAACGATCAGCGCCGAACGCGTCGGCGAGAGCCCGCACACCGCCTGGGCGTAGAACATGACCGGCACCATCATCGCCGTGACGACGAAACCAATGG
>CAZOIX010000498.1:0-4025 GCA_964579685.1 uncultured Mycobacterium sp. | reverse complement strand
CCGCGTGAGGCCAGTTCGATGGCGGTGGCTTCTCCGATTCCTGCCGATGCGCCCGCGATGATGGCCGGCCTGCGGTCGGGAAGTGGTGCAAAGCGTGGCATGGTGGCGGCCTTCAGCTGAACTCAAGAGTCATGGGTAGGTGGGCGAACCCGCGGACGTTACTGGAGTGGACGCGGACGGCGTTGGCCTCGTCGACCTCGAATCCGCGGATTCGCTTGAACATTTCGGTCAGCGCCACTCTGGCTTCCATCCGCGCCAGGTGGGCGCCGAGGCAGAAGTGAGCGCCACTGCCGAAACTTTGGAGTTTGGCGCCGATTTCGCGGCCGATCACGAAATCATCGGGGTTCTCGAAGACCCGCTCGTCGCGATGGGCCGACCCGGGAAGCAGCAGGACAACGTCCCCGTCGGGGATGGTGGTGTCGTACAGGGTCAGCTCGCCCTCGACGGTCCGCGCCAGGATCTGGCTCGAGGTGTCGTACCGAAGTGTTTCCTCGACCCACAGCGGGACACGGTCCAGGTCTGCATAGACCGGGGCCAGTTGATCGGGGTTCTTGTGACCCCAGAATGCCGCGTTGGCAAGCAGTTTGGTGGTGGTCTCGTTGCCGGCGATCACCATCAGGAACATGAAGCCGAGGATCTCGTCGTCGGTGAGCCGGTCGCCGTCGATCTCGGCCTCCAGCAGCGCCGACGTCAGATCGTCCGTGAGCTTCTTACGGCGTTCGGCGACCATCTCCTGGTAGTAGACGATCAGATTGAGCGAGGCCTCGATGGCCGCGGGCGGCACATCGGTCACGCCCTCGTCGCGGTGCATCACGCCGTCCGCCCACGCGCGTACCTGGTCGCGGTCCTTCTGGGGTACGCCCATCAACTCGGAGATGACGTCCATCGGGAGCTTGCCCGCGAATTCGTTGACGTAGTCGACGGTGCCGGCGCCCCCACCATCAGAGGCCTTCTCCAACATCGTGTCGAGATGCTGTATCGCGATCTCGGTGACACGTGGCTCCAACTCGCGGATGCGGCGTGGGGTGAAACCCTTTGACACCAAGGTGCGTAGCCGCAGGTGCGCCGGATCGTCCATCGCGAGGAACGACATCGTCTTCGACGCGTGCGGACCGCGCGAAGCCGGATCCAGTGACACGCCGAACTTGTTGGACAGTGTGGTGCTGTTGCGGAATCCGGCCAGCACGTCGGAGTGCCGTGACAACGCCCAGAAGCCGAGGTCGGCATTGTGATACAGCGGGGCCTCGTCACGCAGCCGCTTGTAATACGGATACGGGTCTTCGTGGAAGTCGTAATCGTAGGGGTCGAGAAGCAGGTCGCTGGACTTAACAGTCACTTGTCGTCTCCCAAACTCAGGTTCAATTGTCCTCTCCGAGGACGAGGCCGACCACGTAGCTGAGGCGGTCGGCGATCTGGTGATAGGTGAACGCGCCGCTTCCGGCATTGACCAATGCTCCGAAGAACGTCATCTCCAGCGCGGCCAGAGTGCGTGGGTCAGCGTCGGGCCCGACGGCCGACCGGATGCGGCGGTGGATCTCTGCGCCGATGCGATCGCGGACCGAGCGCACCGCGTCGTCGTTTCCGCTCAGCAGGGCGGTCGTGCACGCGGCGGCCACCTCGGGCTCGTCGGCGACCGTCAGCGCCATGCTGCGCAGCGTCTTCTCGACGCGCACCACCCTGCTGTCGTTGACGTCGGTGAAGTAGGGCACCTGACGGATCAGGTTCAGGTAGACCTCGGCGATCAGGTGATTCTTCGACGAGAAGTAGGTGTACGCCGTGGCCGGTGCCACCTTGGCCCTGGCCGCGACGGCCCGGACCGTCAGATCCGCATACGACGATTCGCGAAGCATCTCCACGCCGGCGGCGAGCACCTTGTTGAAGGTCTCTTCCTGCCTGCGGTTGCGCGGCGTCTCCCCCGGCGGCGGGGCGGGTGGTTGCGTGATCGCCACCACGGGATCGCTGGACACATGTCCAACTTATCCGACGAGAACCTGATCGGGCAAGTGCCCTGGTAAAGGTGGACAGCCTTGCTTCGTGAGGCATAGTGAGGCTAAGGTTCGAGGTGACACAGTCGGACAGTTGTCCAGTAATGCGAACACAGGAGTTCGGATGGGAATCCTCGCCGATCGCGAGAGTCGTCTGCTCATCGACGGAAAGCTCGTCGCCGGGAGCGCGGGTACGTTCCAGACCGTCAACCCGGCCACCGAGGAAGTGCTCGGCGTCGCGGCGGACGCGAGCACCGACGACATGGGTCGGGCGATCGAAGCGGCGCGGCGGGCATTCGACGAGACCGGATGGTCGACCGACACCGAGCTGCGGGTGAGCGGTATTCGCCAACTCCAGCAGGCGATGCGCGATAGCGCCGAAGAATTGAGGGAGCTGACGATCAGTGAAGTCGGTGCCCCCCGGATGCTGACGTCGGCCGCGCAGCTCGAGGGCCCCGTCGAGGACCTGAGTTTCTGCGCGGACACCGCGGAGTCGTACTCGTGGACCACCGATCTCGGCGTTGCCTCGCCGATGGGTATCAAGACCCGCCGCACCATCGCGCGGGAGGCCATCGGCGTCGTCGGCGCGATCACGCCGTGGAACTTCCCCCACCAGATCAACCTCGCCAAGCTGGGCCCCGCGCTGGCGGCCGGTAACACCGTCGTGCTCAAGCCGGCCCCCGATACACCATGGTGCGCAGCGGTTCTGGGTGAGCTGATCCTCGAGCACACTGACATCCCGGCCGGTGTGGTCAACATCGTCACCTCCAGCGACCACGGCGTTGGTGCGCTGTTGTCGAAGGACCCACGGGTGGACATGGTGTCGTTCACCGGCTCCACGAACACCGGCCGCGCCGTGATGGCCGACGGTGCGCCGACTCTGAAGAAGGTGTTCCTGGAACTCGGCGGCAAGTCGGCGTTCCTGGTGCTCGACGATGCCGACCTGGCGGGCGCGTGTTCGATGTCGGCGTTCACGGCGTCGATGCACGCAGGCCAGGGCTGCGCGATCACCACTCGGCTGGTGGTGCCGCGGGCCCGCTACGACGAAGCCGTCGAGGCGGCTGCGGCCACGATGGCCGGACTGAGGCCGGGAGACCCCAATGACGCGGGCACCATCTGCGGGCCCGTCATCTCGGAGCGTCAGCGCGACCGCGTTCAGGCTTACCTCGACTCGGCCACCGACGAGGGCGGCAAATTCGCTTGCGGCGGAGGGCGTCCCGCCGATCGCGACAAGGGCTACTTCATCGAGCCGACCGTCATCGCGGGTCTTGACAACAACGCCAAGGTGGCCCGCGAGGAGATCTTCGGACCGGTGCTCACCGTCATCGCCCACGACGGCGACGACGACGCGGTGCGTATCGCCAACGATTCGCCTTACGGTCTGTCGGGCACGGTGTTCTCGCCGGACCTCGATCGTGCCAACGCCGTCGCCGCACGGATGCGCGTCGGCACCGTGAACATCAACGGAGGTGTCTGGTACTCGGCCGACATGCCGTTCGGCGGATACAAGCAGTCCGGCATCGGCCGGGAAATGGGTCTCGCGGGTTTCGAGGAGTACCTGGAGATCAAAGCCATTGCGACAGCTGTGTGAGCGCCGAAATCAGGCCTATGACACGCAATTACGCCGAAAACGTACAGCAACCCTGATCTCGGGGAGGAAAGGAACGCAATGGGACTCTACGGAGATCAGTTCAAGGAAAAAGTCGCCATCGTCACCGGCGCCGGTGGCGGTATCGGCCAGGCGTACGCCGAGGCGCTGGCCCGCGAGGGTGCGGCCGTGGTGGTCGCCGACATCAACGTCGAGGGCGCGCAGAAGGTCGCCGACGGCATCAAGGGGGAGGGCGGCAACGCGCTCGCGGTACGCGTCGACGTCAGCGATCCCGACTCGGCCAAGGAGATGGCGGCACAGACTCTTTCGGAGTTCGGCGGTATCGACTACCTGGTCAACAACGCGGCGATCTTCGGCGGCATGAAGCTGGACTTCCTCATCACCGTCGACTGGGACTACTACAAGAAGTTCATGAGCGTGAACCTCGACGG
>CAZOIX010000497.1:0-4033 GCA_964579685.1 uncultured Mycobacterium sp. | reverse complement strand
CCTCACCGTCGAGCTTGACGTAGTTGAGGTCATGCTCCTTGGCCTTGAGCTCCAGCGGATCGGTCGCGTCCTTGTCCTCGAACTCCGCGTGACCGGGCTGACGGAAGTCGGCGTTGGCATCGAGGGTGACCTTGCCGTCCAGCGCGAGGATCTGATCGTCGGGAGTGCGCACCAGGGGATTGACCTCGACCAGGGTCGCGTCCTCCTTGACGAACACCTCCCACAGTTTCGCGATGGTCACCGCGGCGGCGTCGAGCACCTCGGCGGGCAGGTGGCCCTGTTCGGCGATCGACCGCGCAAACGCCTCGTCGACGCCCGTGACGGCGTTGACGGGCACCTTGGCCAGCCGCTCGGGCTTGGTCGCGGCGACCTCTTCGATCTCCACGCCGCCCTCGACCGAGCACATCGCCAGGTAGGTGCGATTGGCGCGGTCGAGCAAGAAGGAGATGTAGTACTCCTCGGCGATGTCGCTCGCCTCGGCGACCAGCAGCTTCTTGACGATGTGGCCCTTGATGTCCAGACCGAGGATGTTCTGCGCATGCGTGAACGCATCGTCGGGTGTCGCGGCGTACTTGACGCCGCCGGCCTTACCGCGTCCGCCGACCTTCACCTGCGCCTTGACCATGACGGGCTTGCCGATCTCCTCGGCGATCGCCTTGGCGTCCTCGGCGGAGTCGGTGACCCTGCCGGGCGTGGTGGGCACGTTGTGTTTGGCGAACAACTCTTTGGCTTGGTATTCGAAAAGATCCATGGGCTCTGAAACATCCCTGTCTGTCGAGCGGTGAAGTCGAAGGTTTGGGCCTGACGGGCTCGGGGGAACTTTATCCACACGAGGCGAAGACCTCGGAACCGCCTACCTGTCATGTGGTGGATCTCACCGCACGACCTCAGTGATACACGTCACATTCATCGGCGGAATACTCCCTCGGGTTGCCACCAACATTGGGATTTCGTTAACGTGCCTGTGGTCCAGGTTGATAACGAACTTATTACGAGCAGAGGGACTTCGAGGTTGGCGCAGCACCGTTTGTCCAGATCGCCGGCAGGAGCCTCGGCAAATCGGCAAACCTTCGGTCGCGCCCCCGAACAGGCCGCTGAGATCACCGACATCATTCCGTTCAACGAATTCGGTGACCTCGCTGACCTCGACTTCTGCGATAACAGTGCCTTCGACCGCGAGGCGCAGATCAATCGCGCTCCCGAGCTCGACGACCTGCACGACACCGATGACCAGCTACCACTGCGGCTGGTTGTGCCGTCCGCATTCCGTCGTGATCCCCGCGACGAACGCCGCTCGTCTCACGCGTACCGGGACAGCCATACCGACGTCAGCGATGGCATCGCCGCGACCGACGTCATCGCCATCGCCGGCCGCGGCGGTGCACATCGCAAGCAGGAAGTGCCCGTCAAAGGACGGTTGATGGTCGCCGCCATGGCGGTCGGCGCAACCGCTGCAGGCGCGTACACCATGGCCAACTCGTCTCAGGAGGCTTCCGCGACCGTCCTTGCGGCGGACCAGGAGGTCATGGGCGGCGGCGCGATCACCGGTTCGACCGACGGTATGCAGGTGGTGACCGTCTCCTCGACGGCTGATTCCTCGGTGCACGCCGAGGAGATCACCAAGGCCGCCGCTTTCGCCAGTGAGCGCGCGGAACGCGAGGCCCGGCTGCAGCGCCCCATGTTCGTGATGCCCACGAAGGGCGCGTTCACCTCGGGCTTCGGCTATCGGTGGGGCGTACTCCATGGCGGTATCGACCTGGCCAACGCGATTGGCACCCCGATCCTCGCGGCCTCCGACGGCGTCGTCATCGATGCCGGACCTACGGGTGGCTACGGGAACTGGGTCAAGCTGCGCCACTCCGACGGCACCGTCACACTCTACGGTCACCTCAGCGCGTGGAACGTGACGGTCGGCCAGCGTGTGTGGGCCGGCGACCAGATCGCCAAGATGGGCAACACCGGAAATTCCACGGGCCCACACCTGCATTTCGAAGTGCTGCTCAACGGCACCGACCGCATCGATCCCGTCGGTTGGCTCGCAAAACGCGGACTCTCCCCGTCCGCTTACGCTGGCTAAGTGGCCAGTGACGACGACGAACCCAGTTCCGCACGCATAATCCGTCGACACCCCACGGGCGAAATCCCCGTCGGTGCTGACCCGCAGACGTCCATCATCCGCCGCCATCCCACCGGGGAATTTCCAGCCGCCGCTGCGGATCCGGAGACGGCCTATATTCCGCGCGCCAAGCCCACACCGGTAACCCCGAAGAATCCGTGGCCGAATCCGCGCACCGCAATCGCGACGGCCATCCTCAGCATCGTCAGCGGCTGGGCGACCGCCGTCATCGCCACCGACCTGATCACCGGCTGGTGGCAATCCGACATGTTGTTCTGCGTGGCTGTGGCCTTCTTGACCGCCATCTCGGCGGCGGCGCTGATCGCCGGGCTGATCGGGCTGCTGTTGCGCCGTCGGGTCAGCCGCCTGCTGGTCGTCGTCGGCGCCGTCATCGCGCTGCTCATCTTCTCCAGCCTGTTCGTGGCAGGCGCCAAACTGCCTCCGGTCGTCTACGCCATCCCCGCGCTGCCGTTGGCCACGATCGTGTTCGCATTGCTGCCCGCGACGGGGCGGTGGAATCGATCGTGACGCGGCACGCCCAAATCCGACTTATGCAGGACAAGTGCGAGTAGCGACCGACAAGACTCGGATTTCGGCGTGCTGGGCCACCGCCTGACCCCTTTCATGCATATATGCGCATGTGTATGTTGATAGTGCGAGGCATCCCCGAGACCGGCCGATGGCGTACTCGCCGTACCGGGCGCACCGCGCGAAAGGAGAAGTGCATTGTTCGATTTCACCGAATCCATCGTCATCGACGCCCCGCCGGCCCAGGCATGGGAGGTGATGCGGGAGGTCGATCAATGGTGGCTACCTTCCAACCCCGAGCACGCCAGCCTCGAGCACCTCGACGACCGCCCTGTCACGGAAGTCGGTGCGAGACTTCGCATTCGCGAGAAGGTCGCCGGTATCCCCGCCGAGGCGGTCGGCACCATCACCGAAGTCAGCGAGGGCTCGGCCGTCACCTGGGATGCCGACGCGACGTATCGCCTGCTGGGTGTGAGCATCGCGATCGGAGAGGGCGTGACGTGGCGAATAGAACCCCACGCCGCCGCGTCGTCCGTGGTGAGCGCGCATGTGTGGGCGAGATTCCCGCCTGGGATCTTCGGTCGCCTGGTCGCATTTGTGTTCGTCCGATTACTGAACGGGATCGAGAAGGATCGCGAACACGCGCGCACCGAACTTCGCTATTTGAAACGCACCGTCGAATCACCCGAACGTGGTGAGGCAGAACACCGATGAACGACGAAGAAACGCGGGCAGTCGCCTTTCTCGACATGTCGGGCTTCACCGCCTTGACCGAAGTACATGGGGACCACTCAGCTGCGCGGTTGGCGCAAGGCTTTACCAGGCTGGCCCGCGAACTCCTGGCGCCAGACGATCGCTTCATCAAGTCGATCGGCGACGCAGTGTTGTTCACCTCACCAACCGCCGGTGGCGCGCTCGCATCGCTGGGCAGGATCGTCGACGCGACACATCGCGCGGGCCCGTATCCGGTGCTGCGGGCAGGTGTCCACCACGGCCCGATCGTGCACACCGACGGCGATGTCTTCGGCGTCACCGTCAACGTCGCCGCCCGTCTCGCGGCGATCGCCGGCCCGGGACAGACGCTTGGCACCCGAGCCGTGGCGGCCGCCGCGCAGAACGCGGCGATCTCAGTGACCAACCTGGGCCCGATTCGGCTACGGAACGTCACCGAACCGGTCTGTGTGTATGCCGTCGGGCTGGATTCCGACTGCCATTGCGGCCAAGTCGATCCGGTATGCCGGATGCGCCTACCGTCGACCGCGGCGGCTACCCGAACTCACAAGGGCAACGAATACCGGTTCTGCTCCCAGATTTGCGAACAGCGGTTCGCCACGCGCCCTGAGTTGTTCGCCGACGTCGGGCAGCGAGCATGAGCGGCCAGCGAGACAC
>CAZOIX010000496.1:0-4043 GCA_964579685.1 uncultured Mycobacterium sp. | reverse complement strand
CCTTTGAGAACTTTGGGGGCGAGGCCGAGGACATGTGCCGGGAGCTAGTCGAAATTGAGTTCGCTTTCGGCGACAACGGTCTCAACGTTGCCGACGTTGAGCAGGGTTGTCTTGACGGGCTGCGGTCGAAGCTAGGCTAGAACCCTGATAGCCCCTCCGCCCACACTCTCCTACTGGCGGGGCCCGGCCCGGACGTTGCGAAGCATTCGGGCGATGATGACAGCAATACCGGCCGCCTAATTCGTCAGGTAGTAACGTCCCAATGTCCTCGGGGCTGACTACTCGTGCGCACCTCGGCGATCCATGCCGAAGACGCTAGGCGTTAAGCATCGACCTGCGAATACTTCTTCCGGCTATTCGATGCATCCCCCGGTCGATAGATCGGGCCCACGGGTTTTTCGGATTGGCCTGTCTCAGAACTAAAGACTGACACACCATGCGCGCGAAGATTGCATCGAGGAACTGCTAAGTTGCTGCGTCTCAATAGATGTTCCAACTCAGGCGTCTCCCGCTCTGCGGCCAACCGAGAACGGCCCCCGTCGTAATGACAGGGGCCGTTTTGTCGGCGGGAACGGTTTCCTGGTCATGCCCCCCTGTGTGCCTTCGTCCACGGGGTATAGACGAATGAGGGATTGCTGTCTTTGTATGAGCCCGCCGACGCCATGTCGGCCATGCTCGTCTTGCTGGTGTCGTCGTGATTGCCGCAGCCTTCATCGCTCGCCGGGCCGTGGGAGAAGGCTTGATGTGCCGACCCTGCCGGGATGCTGCCCCAGCAACTCTCATCAGCCGCATCCGCCGAAGCCACGCCCGCAAAGCTGATCGCGCTCACGACCACAGCCCCCGCAACGAGGAGATTTTTTGCACGCCAAATAGCCCTGAACATGTGTTATTTCCTTCCAATGGAAGTGACTGAGGCAATGTCTATCAGGGCGTTCGACAGCACCACAACTGACCACAGCTAACTCACAGAGCATGCGGTGAAGACGGACAGCCAGTGCGCGTCGTCGGTGCGCCGTGCGGCCGAAAGAAACACCCGGGACGTTCACCAGTTGTTCATTGGGTGCGTGACTCGGATCGCCGAGTAGCACGAGGTCAATCGCGTTATCACGAACCGCGGTGCGTGCAGTTCAGGTCCCGTTCACCCGGGCCGTCGCTGCCTCGTCGTCACGGGACACGCTGGGCCTTTTAGAAAGTTCCAAGGTCTGATGAAAAGACTCATGCCGCTACCGGTGTCAGGCGAACACCGAGCTGCACTAGGAGGCAGATGGAAATGAACGTGAAGAAAGTCGCGTTGGCCGGTGTCGTCTCGGGCGCGCTGGGCTTGGCCGCAATCGGACTCGGCGCGGGCACGGCCAGCGCCGATGACGGCTTGGACGCGATCGCACCGCTCGTTCCCGGAGAACTCACCGACGAGGTGGTGGAGTACCTGCCACTGATCGAGAGCGTCTCCGAGATCGGCGGCATCGCAGGCCTTGGCGAGCTGGGGAACATCCCAGTCCTCGGAGACATCGGAAACCTTGGCCAATTGCAGGATCTCATGGCGCTGGCAGGAGGTTTCTAGAGCTTTCCTCGACCCCGACCCCTCGGCCCGTCACACTCCCCCACGTGGCGGGCCGAGCCATCTCGGCCAGCAACCCCATCGATCAGCGGGAATCCACGAGCGTCAAGCACGTCGCCCCAGAACTCGGTGACATCCCGCCGCACCATCACTCCGGCGATGTGACGTTGCGGTGGTTCTGGCTCATCTGCCTTTGCCAGCGATCTTCGCCTTCATAAGTGTTTGCCCGTGGATTAGAATACGGCAGATCCGGCTATCCGAATGAACACGCCCACTGCCGCCGATCCGAGTCGCACACCCGGCACCGGCGGCTGGCCCAGCGAAGCCCCCGCGCAGGGGTCGGGGGCTTCGCACCCCACCTCCACGTTCGAGCCCTGCGAAGCCACTTTGTCATCGACGGTGTCGCCGGTCGGGCGATGGGTACTCCTGCGCCATGGCGAATGAAGCGTTGTTTGCGACAGCGGGACTTTTCGGCCTGTTTGTCGCGATGTTGACGGGGGCTCTATGGGACACCCCGCTGGTGTTGCCGGTCCGGCCGGTCCGCTCGCAGGGTCGGCACGCGTTGCCACGCTGACGGCGGCCAGGCGAACAACACCGGGCATCAATTCCTGACGCGTCCGTCATCACTGCGAAACCGCTCGGACACCATGGGCCAGCTACTAGGCTCACCGAAGGCCAACCGGTCATGACGACCTAGGGGTGGGACATGTTTCGCGAACTCATCGCCGCCGTGGCGCTCGCCGGCGCCGCCATCGGCGCGGCTCCGCTCGCCGCGGCCGACGATCTGATGTATTCCGACACGCCGGGGCGCTACCCCTCTGATGTTCCCGGCATGAATTACGACGCCCACCTCACCGCGCCCTGCACCAACATGGACCGGTTCACGTTCGGCCGGGGCCCCGGCGGTGAGGTGCTGCAGTGTCGTTGGATCGCCAACCAATGGCCACCTGTCTACACAGGCTTCTGGGTGTCCACCTACGAGTTGTTCGGCGTCCAGGAGATCGGCGCACCGTGCCCCAAACCTCAAGCGGCAGCGCAACATCCAGACGGCCGGCCGATGCTGTGCTTGGGCGCACAGGGCTGGCAACCCGGCATCTTCACCCGCGACGGTTTCTTCCCGATGTGAACGCGCGGTTCCTCAACCGCGAAGGGTGCGACTCGGTGACGTGCCGAACGCCTGCTTGTACATGCTGCTGAAGCGTCCCGCATGCCCGAACCCCCACCGCCCGGCGATGGCCATCACAGTGTCGACCGATGGGTCTGCGGCCTGCAGTTCGCGGTGAGCGTGCTTGAGGCGTAGGCAGCGCAGATACTCCAGCGGCGTCGTTCCCTGATACCGGCGGAACGTGTATTGCACCGATCGCGGTGTCACGTTCACCGACGCCGCGATGTCACTCAAGGTGATGTCGCGGTGTGCGTTGTCGTGAATGAACGCGATCGCCCGGCGCAGCAGCAAGGGCTGCGGCGGCGACGTGTCAATCTCAGCGGTTTCATTGGAAGGCATCTCGTTCGCACGGTTACCCGCTGCCGATTAGCCAAAAACGGGCTCGACACAGATCACAGGTTGACACCATCTGGCCATGACCGAACGTATCGAAGTGTCTCGCACGATAGCCGCACCTGCCGCCGACATCTTTGCTGTGCTCTGTGATCCGCAGGGCCACGTCGCCATCGACGCCACGGGGATGCTGCAGGACGCCAGCGGCGATCCCGCCGGTGCGGTGGGCGATACCTTCGTCGTGCACATGGACCGCGAGTCGCTCAACGACTTTCCACTGGGCAAGTACGACGTCACCGTGTCCATTACGCAGTTCGAGCAGGACCGGCTGATCGCCTGGACCATTTTCGGCCAGATCAAACCGGACATCGGGCATGTGTACGGCTATCGACTCGAACCCAGCGACGACGGCACGCTCGTCACCTCGTTCTACGACTGGTCCGCCATCGATCAGCACTGGCGCGACGCGAACATCTTCCCGATCGTGTCGGAACTGGCCCTGCGCGCAACGCTCGGCATCCTGGATCGCACGGTCCGCCGCGGTTATCCACAGTCGTCAACCGTTGGTTGACGGGCGAAGGCGTCAACCTAGGGTTGACGACATGACCGAGGCCGCGAAAATCACCCACCCCGTCCGCCTCGACGACCTCATCGACGTCATCAAGAGGGTGCACGAGGCGCCGCTCGAGCAGCTCACCGACGCGGTGCTGGCCGCAGAATCCCTCGGGGAGATCGCCGACCATCTCATCGGACACTTCGTCGACCAGGCGCGACGATCCGGGGCGTCGTGGACTGACATCGGCAAGTGCATGGGCGTCACCAAGCAGGCCGCCCAGAAACGATTCGTCCCCAAGGACCCCACCGACGCCGACGCGCTCGACCCGAAAGCCGGCTTCGGCCGCTTCACCCCGCGGGCGCGCAACGTCGTCGTCGGAGCACAGAACACCGCGCACAACGCCGGCAACGCCGAAATCACCTCCGGCCACC
>CAZOIX010000495.1:0-4055 GCA_964579685.1 uncultured Mycobacterium sp. | reverse complement strand
GGCGCCGCGCAACCACGCCCCCGGCTCATCCGCGAAAATGATCCGATGCGACTGCCCGTCATGCCGCCGGTATCCCCCATGCTGGCCAAAGCGGTGAAGTCGATTCCGCCCGACGCGTCGTATGAGCCCAAGTGGGACGGCTTTCGCTCCATCTGCTTCCGCGATGCCGACGAAGTCGAGCTGGGCAGCCGCAACGAACGGCCGATGACCCGGTACTTTCCCGAACTCGTCGCCGCCATCCGCACCGAACTGCCTGCGCGCTGCGTGATCGACGGCGAGATCGTCCTACCCACCGAACGCGGCCTGGATTTCGAGGCGCTACAACAGCGCATCCACCCGGCCGAGTCGCGGGTACGGATGCTTTCGGCGCAGACCCCGACGGCGTTCATCGCATTCGACCTGCTGGCGCTCGACGAACAGGACTACACCGGCAGGCCGTTCAGCGAGCGCCGCGCCGCGCTCGTCGACGCGTTGGCGGATTCGGGTCCCTCGATCCATGTCACGCCCGCGACGACCGATATGCCGACCGCGCACCGGTGGTTCTCCGAATTCGAAGGCGCCGGCCTCGACGGGCTGATCGCCAAGCCGCTGGCGCTCACCTACCAGCCCGACAAGCGCGTCATGTTCAAGATCAAACCCGAGCGGACGGCGGACTGCGTGGTGGCGGGCTACCGGGTGCACAAGTCGGGTGACGGTGCGATCGGCTCGCTGCTGCTGGGTCTGTACCGCGACGACGGCACGCTGGCATCGGTCGGCGTCATCGGCGCCTTCCCGATGGCCCGCAGACGTGAACTGTTCACCGAATTCCAGCCCCTGGTAACGACATTCGAGCAGCATCCCTGGAACTGGGCCGCACACATGGCTGGCGAGCGCACACCACGCCGCAACGAGGGTTCGCGGTGGAACGCGGGCAAGGATCTGTCCTTCGTACCGTTGCGACCCGAGCGGGTCGTCGAGGTCCGGTACGACCACATGGAGGGCGAGCGGTTCCGGCACACCGCGCAGTTCAGCCGCTGGCGGCCCGACCGGGAGCCGACGTCGTGCACTTACGACCAGCTCGAGCAGCCGGTGACCTTCAGCCTCGGCGATATCGTCCCCGGCCTCGGCGCACAGATGTGATGCTGACACGGTGATGCTCCGCGCGGCGGCCGTGGCGACCGTCCTGATCTTCGCGGCCGGCGGCCTGGCGGCCCCCGCCCGGGCGGACGAGCGACTCGACGGCGATTACACGTTCATCGATGGGCCCATGTCGAACACCTGGACCATCACCACCCAGTGCAATTCCGAGGCCACGTGCGGCGGCACCGTGTCCAGCTCCACCGGGATGCTCGTGGCGATCCACAGGGTGACGGGCGGCCCTTGGACCGTCGAACGTCACGACGTCCCGAACGGCCGCATGTGCGCCGACGGCAGCACCGGCCCCGCCGATCTGATGTATTCGTTCGATCCCGCAACACTGGTGGGAGCCATCAGTTTCCGGTCGCCGCCCGGCGTCTGCGGCGACCCCGACTGGACACACGGAGAGAACCCCGTCAGCCTGATCCCGCTCTAGCGAAACTCAGCGTCTCACCCCGCACGCCGCCCATCCACAGGTCCTGGCAGGCGGCGGCCATCTCGTCGAGCCCTTCGATGACCGCTCCGAAGACGTTGCCGGGCACCCAGCCCTGATCACCGTTGATGAGCAGGTTGTTGCGCCCGTAGAAGAGCGCGAGATCCACGATCGCACCGGTGGTTCCGGTGCCGGTGGTGTTCTCATAGCCGTAGGCGGGGTTTCCGAGATCGTCGGAGTCGAACGAGAACCAGCACAGGTCGCCCGGGATCGGCGTCACCGTGGTGTTCTCCTTGCCGGGGTCGACTGCCGCGAATGGCGGTAGCAGCGTGTAGATCTCGTTGCGGGCGTATTTACCGTGAAACACCTGGGCGGAAAGGGTTTCGCCGGCCGGTATCGCGTCCCACACCGCGGCGCACGTGCGCGGCGCCGCGTCGTCGAGCAGCCGCGCCGTGCAGCTCACCCCCCGCTTGTCGAGCGACACGGTGATCAGCCTGCTCATCGAACTCCTTCTGCGATCAGTGCGGGCGCCCGCGTGTGCCAGTCGGTGGCGGACTCGTAGGCGTGGCCGACGCGCAGCACCAACGCGTCGGCGTGCCGGGGTCCCACGACATGCAGTCCGATCGGCAGGCCGGCCGAGCTGAACCCGCACGGCACGCTCAACGCGGGTTGCTGGGTCATGTTGAACGGATACGTGTAGGGCGTCCAGCTCGCCCAGTCCGGGGACGGCCAGCCGTCGGGGACGTCCCGGCCGCAGGCAAACGCGGTCAACGGCAGCGTCGGCGTCAGCAGGACATCGTGTTTGTGGTGAAACCGCCCCATCAGGGCACCCAGCTGCATGCGCACCGCCATCGCATCCAGGTAGTCCGACGCGGAATACGCCGCCCCCGCCGCGGCGATGCGGCGCAGGCCGGGGTCGACGCGGTCGTCGACGGCATCGCCGTAGGCCTGCAACACCTTTGCCGCACCGGAGAACCACAACACGTGGAAGGCCTCCAGCGGATCGGCGAAACCGGGGTCCACCTCCTCGACATGTGCGCCCGCATCGCCCAGCACCGTCACCGCGGCCCGCACCGCGGCGTCGACCTCGGGGTCGTTGCGCACGAACCCCAGGTTCGGTGAAAAGGCGATCCGCAGGCCCTCGACGCTGTCGCCGAGTCCGGCGGCGAAGGAGCCCCGCGGTGTCGGCATCGCCGACCAATCACGGGCGTCGAAGCCGGTGATCACGTCCATCAGCGCCGCGGTGTCACGCACCGTGCGGGTCATCGGCCCGGGGTGGGCCAGCGTCCCGAACGGGCTCGGCGGGTAGTGCGGGATCAGGCCGTAGGTCGGCTTGAGGGCGACGGTTCCGGTGAACCCCGCGGGGATTCGCACCGATCCTCCCGCGTCGGTGCCCACCGACCATGCCCCCATACCCAGTGCCACCGCCGTCGCGCTGCCGCCGCTGGAACCGCCCGCCGTCATCGCGGGATCCCACGGATTGCCCGTCGCGCCGTATCGGGGCGAGTCGGTCACGCCTTTCCACGAGTACTCGGGCGTCGTCGTTTTTCCCAGAAACACGGCCCCGGTCTCGCGTAGTCGCGCCACCCCCGGGGCGTCCTCATCCCAGGGGCCGGCCTCGTCGATGAGCCAACTGCCGCGCAGCGTCGGCCATCCTCGTGTCCACAGCGCATCTTTGATCGAGGTCGGCACGCCGTCGCCGGGACCAAGCGGCCGGGCGTGGTACCAGCGCTGCTCGGACGCCCTGGCCGCCGCCATCGCGCCGTCGGGATCGGTGAAGACGAACGCGTTCACCGCACCGTCGTGGGCGTCGATCGCGGCCAGCGCCGCCTGTGTCGCCTCCACCGGGGACAGGGTCTTGGCCCGGTAGCCTTCGACGAGTTCGGCTGCCGTCGCGATCATCGGCCGGCACCGGAGGGCACGTAGCCGAGCTTCTTGTCCACCACGTTGGCCAGCGGCTCGCAGGCCAACCAGCGGCGCACGTTGTGCACGAACTGTTCGGCCAGCGTCTCGCGCCATCCGATGGCATCGCCGGACATGTGCGCGGTGATCGTCACGTGGGGAGCGTCCCACATCGGATGTCGCGGCGGCAGCGGCTCGGTGTCGAAGACGTCCAGCGTCGCCCCTCCAATTCGGTTGTCCCGCAACGCCGCAAGCAATGCCGACTCATCCACCAGCGGGCCGCGCCCGACGTTGACCAGGTGGGCATCGGGCTTCATCGCCCCCAATACTGCGGCATCGACGAGCCCGCGCGTCGACTCGGTCAGGGGCGCGGCGAGAATCAGGTGGTCGCACCAGCCGACCACGGCGGGCAGATCGGCGCTCGCTGTCACCTCACCGAAGTCCGGATCGTCAACTCTGCCGACGCGACCCACCCCGCGCACAGCCATCCCGGCCGCGGCCAACAGCCGCGCGATCTCCCGCCCGATGCCGCCGGTGCCGACCACGAGCGCACGGGCACCGCCGATGCTGCGCGTCTCGCGATGCCGCCACTCGTGGCGGCGCT
>CAZOIX010000494.1:0-4056 GCA_964579685.1 uncultured Mycobacterium sp. | reverse complement strand
CGGATGGCATGGGGGGCATGAACGGGATGGACGGGATGGACCTGGGTGAGGGAGGCGGCATGGGCATGGGCGTGGGCGGCCAAGGCCCGTTCGGCGACGCCGGCGACGTGGCCTACCCGCACTACCTGGTCAACGGCCGGTTGCCGGGGGCTCCCGACGTGCTCCGCGGCAAGCCCGGTCAGCGCGTGCGGCTGCGCGTGATCAACGCCGGCTCCGACACGATCTTCACGGTCGCGCTCGGTGGGCACCGCCTGACCCTCACCCACACCGACGGCTGGGCCGTCCGGCCCCGCGAGGCAGACGCGTTCCACATCGGCATGGGTGAGCGCTACGACGCCGTCGTGACCCTGCGGGACGGTGTGTTCCCGCTCGTCGCCGCTCCCTACGGCAAGGAGGGCCAGGCCATGGCTCTGGTGCGCACCGGCTCCGGTGCCGCTCCGGGCCCGTCGGTCCGCCCGGCCGAGCTGGACGGCGAGGTCGTCGAGGCCACCGACCTCGAGCCGGCCGCGGGGACGCGCCTCCCCGAACGCGACCCAGACACATCGCAGATGGTGCACCTGGGCGGTCAGATGGCGCCCTACCGCTGGACCATCAACGGGGCCGCCTACGGCGAGAACGACCCGATCATCATCGACGAGGGGGACCGGGTGCGCCTCCAGCTGATGAACATGACCACGATGACGCACCCGATGCACGTCCACGGCCACACGTTCGCCCTCCCCAACGGGCTACGCAAGGACACGGTGCTCGTCAAGCCGATGTCGTCGGTGTCGGTGGACCTGCAGGCCGACAACCCTGGGAGCTGGATGACCCACTGCCACAACGTCTACCACGGCGAGACAGGGATGATGATCGCGATGAACTACCGCATCTGACTCACCACCCGGCCACCCCGGGTCAGGTGAGGGCGAGCCAAAGCGGTCCAGCCGCCAGCGCTTCGCGTCGGAGGTTGGCGGCCACGCCTCCACGACCACACGAGCCCGTGGCGCGCGCGCGACTAGTCAAACTATGAAGCATAGTAGGCGCCGAGGCGGGCGCTTGACCCAATCCCCCGAGGCCTGGCGCCCGCCTGCTTGGCATTGCGAGCAACCCTCCATTCCGGAGGCGTTGCACTGGGGAGGACAGCGGGCTCAGTGCGCGCTTCCAGCGACCAACAATCCCGGCATCAGCAGAACGACGACGGGCGTTGCCGCCAGCATGACGACCGCCGCGAATGCGAGCTGTCTCTGCCACCAGGGTAACCGGTGGGTGCCGACCAAGGGGTCGGACACGAGGCGATGGACGCGCGGCCCGACCAAGCCCGCCATGGATAAAGTTCCGACGCGCGTCATCGACATGGGCCCGGCAGGGGCGGAAACCTCCAGGAGAGCTCGCATCACGGCCTGCCGACCGTGCCTGCCCACCGCTATGCCCAGATCGCGCCGAAGAGGGCGAGCGGGCCGCCGCCGAAGACGATCATCACCTGCCAGAGCTGCACGCTCATCCACTCCTTGGCCTCACGGACGACCGTTGACCGGCGCCGAACTTCTACACACGATAGTAGTTGCAGTGGTGTTCCCAGCCGCGCCACGCCGCGATGAGCGAGCACCGAGGGGACTGCTATCCGGCTCGATCAGGAGGCACGACCTCCCTTCGATTCTGCGGATCGCCGAGGCTGCACCGGCCGCGATCGCCGGTCGGCCAGCGCCCCACTCAGGTGAGGACGAGCCACAGCGGCCCGGCCGCCAGCCCCACCACGATGGAGGCACCCGCAGCGACGAGGGCAGCGAGCACGGACGCCCGGTTCGGCCCTGTCTCCCCGGTCGGATGGCCCGTCCCGCCCCCGGGACGCAGGGCTGCCCGGATCCACCGCAGGTAGTAGGACAGGCTCGCCACGGTGTTGACGGCGACCGCGATCGCGAGCCATGCCAGGCCGGCGTCCCACGTCGCTCCCATGGTGGTGGTCTTGCCGATGAAGACCGCTGTCGGCGGGGTGCCCACGAGGCCGAGCAGGGCCACGACCAGGGCAACGCCGAGCGCGGGGTGCCCCGTGGCGAACCCGGCCCAGTCGGACAGCGACCGGCGCTCGGGCGCGACCGCGACGACGGCGAAGGCGGCCAGGTTGCTCAGGGCGTAGCCGACGACGAAGAAGAGCAGGGCGGGGCGTCCCAGGTCGTCGATCCCGACCACGGCGGCTGCGGCGAGGAGGTAGCCGACCTGGCTCACCGTCGACCAGCCCAGCAGCCGACGTACGTCGTCCTGGGCGAGGGCCGCGAGGTTGCCGAGCGTCATGCTGGCCACCGCCAGGACCCCGAGCACCGAGGCCCACGGGAGGTCGGTGGGGAGCACGTCCACCAGCCGGATGATGGCGACGAGCGCGCCGATCTTCGGCACGGTGGTGAGGAACGCGGCTGCGGTCACCGACGCCCCGTCGGTCGCGTCGGGAACCCAGAAGTGGCCAGGCACGCCGCCGGCCTTGAACAGCAGGCCGGCCAGCACGAGCACGCCACCGGCCGCGACCGCCGCCGTCGGGGCCGCGGACAGCCCGGTCGCGAGCGCCGCGTAGCCAGCCCGCCCCGCGAGGGCGTAGAGCAGGGCCGCGCCCAGCATCAGCAGGATGCCCAGCAGCGCGCCGAAGAGGTAGGTCTTGAGGGCTGCCTCGGGCGACCCGGGCCGGGCCGTGATGCCGACAAGGCCGTAGAGCGGGATGCTCGAGAGCAGGAACGCCACGACCAGGACGGCGAGGTCGGTGGTGCCGGCGAGCAGGAGCGCGCCGGTGCCGCCCAGGAGCAGCAGGGTGTAGGTCTCGCTCTCGCGCGGGTGGTCGCGCACCTCTCCTGAGGCGATGGCCAGGACGAGCAGGAGGGACGTGGTGACGGCGAGGCGCGCGGCGCCGGTGGAGGTGTCGATCGCGAACGTGCCGGAGAAGACGGTGTGGTCGTCCCCTGCCCAGGCCAGGAGGCCCGCCACCAGGCTGGCGGTCGTGGCGGCGGCCGCCACCAGGCCCATCCGCCACTGCCGGGTGCGCGGTGTGAACGATCCGCCGACGAGCGTGACCATCCCGCCGAGGAACAGCAGTGCCTCGGGGAGCAGGGCCAGCAGGTCAGCACCCATCACGTCTCGTCACCGCCCCACGAGGGCGGTCACGACAGCGGCGCCGGGCTCGATGACGTCGAGCAGCGTGCGGGGCAGGATGCCGATGAACACCGACGTGGCCAGGAGCACCGCCACGGGGAGCCTCTCCCGTGGCGTCACGTCGGTGAAGCCGACGGACAGGCCAGCGGTCGGGCCCGTGAACACCCGCTGCAGGGCGCGGAGGAACAGCGCCGCGGTGACGAGGATGCCCAGCACCGCCACCGCGGTGACCGGCGCGACGGCGATGCTGCCGGCGAAGACCTGGAGCTCGGCGACGAACCCGGACAGGGCGGGCAGCCCCAGCGACCCGAACGCGGCGACGGTGAACAGGGTGGCGTAGCGCGGCGCGGTGCCCGCGAGTCCGCCGTAGCCGTCGAGGTCGTAGGACCCCGTCCGCTCGAACATGGTGCCCGCCAGCAGGAACAGCGCGGCGGTCAGGAGCCCGTGGCTGACCATCTGGGTCACCGCACCGGTCACGGCCACCTGACGTGCCTCGTCGGCGCCGTCGGTGACCAGGCCGGCGGCGCCGACGGCAAGGACCACGTAGCCCATGTGGTTGACCGAGGTGTAGGCGATCATCCGCTTGAGATCGGTCTGCGCGTACGCGACCAGCGCTCCCCAGAGCACCGAGACGATGCCGACGACGACCACCACCCACGCCCAGGCGCGCCAGGCCTCGGGGAGCATCGGCATGGCGATCCGGACGAAGCCGTAGGTGCCCATCTTGAGCATGACGCCCGCGAGCACGGCCGACCCGATGGCTGGGGCGTCGCTGTGCGCGGGCGGCAGCCACGTGTGGACCGGGAAGGTAGGCGTCTTCACCGCCAGTCCGACGAGCACGGCAGCCAGCACCAGACCGCCCGCGACACCGTGGCCCTCCAGAGGCGGGTATGCGGCGAGCTCCAGCATGTCTAACGGGTGCGGGTCCGACGCGACGAAGAG